>NZ_JBSHKH010000058.1:0-48372 GCF_053643595.1 Streptomyces sp. NPDC055506
GCCCCGGCCTCCACCACGACGGCTACTCCGCTACCGGCAGCCGTGCCCCGTCCCGCAGAAAGAGCGGGATGCGGTCCAGCGGGGCGTCGACCGTCACGGCCCGGCCGCCCTCGTACGTCTCACCCGTCCACGCGTCCGTCCAGACGGCCCCCGCCGGCAGATACGCGGTACGGGCGGTCGCTCCGGCGGTCAGCACCGGCGCGACCAGCAGGTCCGGGCCGAAGAGGTAGGAGTCGTCCACCGACCAGGTGGCCTGGTCGTCGGGGAACTCCAGGAACAGCGGCCGCATCACCGGCAGCCCCTCCTCGTGGGCCGCGCGCATCACGTCCAGCACATACGGCTTCAGGCGCTCACGCAGCCGCAGGTACTTCTCCAGGACGGCTCCGGCCTCCTCGCCGTACGACCACACCTCGTTCGGGCCGCCCGTCATCTCCGGGCCCAGCGGCATGCCCGGGTCGCGGAAGCCGTGCAGCCGCATCAGCGGGGACAGCGCGCCGAACTGGAACCAGCGCACCATCACCTCCCGGTACGCCGGGTCGTCCGGGTCGCCCCCGTGGAAGCCGCCGATGTCGGTGTTCCACCACGGGATGCCCGACAGGGCCGTGTTGAGGCCGGCCGCGATCTGGCGGCGCAGGGTCGGGAAGTCGGTGCCGATGTCACCCGACCACAGCGCGGCGCCGTAGCGCTGACTGCCCGCCCAGGCCGAGCGGTTGAGGGTGACGATCTCCTCCTCGCCGGTCGCGAGCAGGCCCTCGTAGAAGGTGCGGGCGTTCTCGGCCGGGTAGGCGTTGCCGACCTCCAGGCCGGGGCCCGCCCAGTAGCGCAGGTTCTCCTGGAAGCCCGGCTTCAGCTCCGGCTCGCAGGCGTCCAGCCAGAACGCCGTGATGCCGTACGTGTCGAGGTAGTTCTCCTTCACCTTCGACCACACGAACTCCCGGGCGTCCGGGTTGGTGGCGTCGTAGAAGGCCACCTGGACCGTGGACGCCACCTCCTTGTCGGGCCAGTCGGCGTGCGCCATCGGGCCGTACTGGGTGCCGATGAAGTAGCCGCGCTGCTCCATGACCGGGTGGTTCTCGCTCAGCGGCGACACCGAGGGCCAGACGCTCACCACGAGTTTGATGCCGAGCTCGTCCAGCTCGCGCACCATCGCCCCCGGGTCGGGCCACTCCTTCGGGTCGAACTTCCAGTCGCCGAGGTGCGTCCAGTGGAAGAAGTCGCAGACGATCGCGGAGAGGGGCAGACCGCGCCGCTTGTACTCCCTCGCCACCGCCATGAGTTCGTCCTGGGTGCGGTAGCGCAGCTTGCACTGCCAGAAGCCCGCCGCCCACTCCGGCAGCATCGGCGTCCGGCCGGTCACCGCGCTGTAGCGGCTCTGGGCGCCGGACGGGTCGCCCGCCGTGATCCAGTAGTCGATCTGCCGGGCCGAGTCGGCGACCCACCGGGTGCCGTTGTGCGCCAGCTCCACACGGCCGATCGCCGGGTTGTTCCACAGCAGCGTGTAGCCCCGGCTGGAGGTGAGCACCGGGATGCCGACCTCGGCGTTGCGCTGGACCAGGTCCAGCACCAGGCCCTTCTGGTCGAGCCGTCCGTGCTGGTGCTGGCCGAGGCCGAACAGCTTCTCGTCGTCGTAGGCGGCGAAGCGCTGCTCCAGACGGTGGTGGCCGTTGCCCACGGCCGTGTAGAGGCGGGAGCCGGGCCACCAGAAGTGGGCGCGGTCCTCGGCGAGCAGCTCGGCGGAGTCCTCCGTCCGCAGGAAGCGGACCAGGCCCTCGGCGTTCACCTCGACGGTGAGCGCGCCGACGGTCAGCTGTCCCCGGCCGTCCTCGATCTTCACCGTGGAGGGCGTCGCGGGGGCCTCGTCGAGCAGGGCGCCCGGGAGCCCCTCGAGGACCGGGCCGCCCAGCCGGGCACGCACCCGGACCGCGTCCGGACCCCACGGCTCGATCCGTACGGTCTCCTGGCGGCCGCTCCACTCCAGCGCGCCGTCCCGCTCGCGGAACGTGCCGACGGTGGGGGAGGACTGCGCCAGACTCACCTGGGGCTGGGTTTCAGCAGGCTGATTCACGTGGCGGGCTCCTGTGCGGAAGCAGACATGGGGGTGCCCTGGAAGGGGCGCTGTTCAATGGCGGGGAGTGACTACGGCCGGGCCGGCGCCGGCCCCGTGCTCGTCCGTACCGTCAGCTCGGGCGCGATCAGCACGACCTCGTCGCTGCCGTGTCCCTCGAGCTTGGCGACCAGGTGTTCCACAGCGTGCCGGCCCATCTCCTGGGCGGGGATGGCGACCGAGGTGAGCCGCACGGAGGCCTGTGTCGCGACCTGGTCGGGGCAGATCGCGACCACCGACACGTCCTCCGGCACGGCCCGGCCCTGCTGCCGCAGCAGGGCGAGCAGCGGCTCGACCGCCGACTCGTTCTGCACGATGATCCCGGAGGTGTCCGGGCGCTCGTCGAGGATCCGGGCGAGGGTCACGGCCATCGCGTCGTAGCCGCCCTCGCACGGCCGGTGCAGCAGCCGCACACCCAGCTCCCGGGAACGCGACCTGAGCCCGTCGAGGGTGCGTTCGGCGAAGCCCGTGTGCCGCTCGTAGACGGCCGGGGCCTCGCCGATGACGGCGATGTCATGGTGCCCCTGCTTCGCCAGGTGCTCCACACACAGCGCGCCCGTCGCCCTGAAGTCCAGATCGACGCAGGTCAGACCGGAGGTGTCGGCGGGCAGCCCGATGAGCACGGACGGCTGGTCGGTCGCGCGCAGCAACGGCAGCCGTTCGTCGTCGAGCTCGACGTCCATCAGGATCATTCCGTCGGCGAGCCCGCTCCCGGCGACGCGGCGCACCGCGTCGGGGCCCTCCTCACCGGTGAGCAGCAGCACGTCGTACCCGTGTGTGCGGGCCGAGGTCGCCACCGCGATGGCGATCTCCATCATCACGGGCACGTACATGTCCGTGCGCAGCGGGATCATCAGCGCGATGATGTTCGACTTGCTGCTGGCCAGGGCGCGGGCCCCGGCGTTCGGGTGGTACCCGAGCTCGCGGATGCTCCGCTCGACACGCTGCCGGGTGTTGACGGAGATGGACCGCTTGCCGCTGAGGACATAGCTCACCGTGCTCGCCGAGACTCCGGCGTGCTGGGCGACCTCGGCGAGGGTGACCATCCAGCTCTCCAAGCTCTTGTGAAGCGCTTCGACAATGCGCATTGCTGATATGGGTGGGTGAGGGTGGTTCGACAGTAGCTCCAGCAGGGAGTACGTGTCCATAGGTTGTCGAAGCGCTTCGATACCGATTTCCGGGGCGGGTGCGGAGAAGGGGGTCAGTCTCCCGGAAGGCGCTCCGGCGCACCACCGCCCTCAGGTGTGCGGCGGAGCCAGGCCTTCGGCTGAACGGACGCGCGAGGACTGGTGGGAGCGTCCGGTTTCGGGTACCAACGATCCAGTAGCACTGGTCGGTAACGTACAGTCCTCAATTACCCTAGTTGCGGCGAGGTGCCCCTCATGTCCGCTTCCACTCCCTCTTCCCGTCCCGCCGTCACCGAGCGGGAGGCCCGTGAGGTGGCGGAGGCCGCCCGGGAACAGCACTGGCGCAAGCCCAGCTTCGCCAAGGAGCTGTTCCTCGGCCGCTTCCGGCTCGACCTCATCCACCCCCACCCGCTCCCCGGCGACGAGGCGGCCCAGCGCGGCGAGGAGTTCCTCGCCAAGCTCCGCGACTTCGTCGAGACGAAGGTGGACCCGGCCGTCATCGAGCGCGACGCCAGGATCCCCGACGAGGTGATCGACGGCCTGAAGGAGCTCGGCGCCTTCGGCATGAAGATCGACACCAAGTACGGCGGGCTCGGCCTCACCCAGGTGTACTACAACAAGGCCCTCTCCCTGGCCGGCTCCGCCAGCCCCGCGATCGGCGTGCTGCTCTCCGCGCACCAGTCGATCGGCGTGCCGCAGCCCCTGAAGCTGTTCGGCACCCAGGAGCAGCGCGAGCGCTTCCTGCCGCGCTGCGCCCGCACCGACATCAGCGCCTTCCTGCTCACCGAACCCGACGTCGGCTCCGACCCTGCCCGCCTCGCCACCACGGCGATCCCGGACGGCGACGACTATGTCCTCGACGGCGTGAAGCTGTGGACCACCAACGGTGTCGTCGCCGACCTGCTGGTCGTCATGGCCCGGGTGCCGAGGAGCGAGGGCCACCGGGGCGGCATCACCGCCTTCGTCGTGGAGACGAACTCCCCGGGCGTCACCGTGGAGAACCGCAACGCCTTCATGGGCCTGCGCGGCATCGAGAACGGCGTCACCCGCTTCCACCAGGTCCGGGTCCCCGCCGCCAACCGCGTCGGCGAGGAGGGTCAGGGCCTGAAGATCGCCCTGACCACGCTCAACACCGGGCGGCTCTCCCTGCCTGCCTCCTGCGTCGCGGCCGGCAAGTGGTGCCTGAAGATCGCCCGGGAGTGGTCGGCGGTCCGCGAGCAGTGGGGCAAGCCCGTCGCGCACCACGAGGCGGTCGGCTCCAAGATCTCCTTCATCGCGGCCACCACGTTCGCCCTGGAGGCCGTGACGGACCTGGCCTCGCAGATGGCCGACGAGGACCGCAACGACATCCGCATCGAAGGCGCCCTCGCCAAGCTGTACGCCTCCGAGATGGCCTGGACGATGGCCGACGAACTCGTCCAGATCCGCGGCGGACGCGGCTTCGAGACGGCCGAGTCCCTCCGGGCCCGCGGCGAGCGCGGCGTCCCCGCCGAACAGCTCCTGCGCGACCTGCGCATCAACCGCATCTTCGAGGGCTCCACGGAGATCATGCACCTGCTGATCGCCCGCGAGGCCGTGGACGCCCACCTCTCGGTCGCCGGCGACCTCATCGACCCGGAGAAGTCCCTGGGCGACAAGGCGAAGGCGGGCGCGAACGCGGGCGCCTTCTACGCCAAGTGGCTCCCCAAGCTCGTCGCGGGCCCGGGCCAGCTCCCCATGTCCTACGGCGACTTCAAACACGGCGTGGACCTCTCCCAGCACCTGCGCTACGTCGAGCGCACCTCCCGCAAACTCGCCCGTTCCACCTTCTACGCCATGTCCCGCTGGCAGGGCCGGATGGAGTCCAAGCAGGGCTTCCTCGGCCGGATCGTCGACATCGGCGCCGAACTGTTCGCCATGAGCGCGGCCTGCGTACGCGCCGAACTCCTGCGCAGCCAGGGCGACCACGGCCGTGAGGCCTACCAGCTCGCCGACGTCTTCTGCCGCCAGGCCCGCATCCGGATCGAAGAGCTCTTCAACCGCCTGTGGACCAACACCGACGACCTCGACCGCAAGGTCGTCAAGGGCGTCCTCTCCGGCACCTACGAATGGCTGGAGCAGGGCATCGTCGACCCGTCGGGCGACGGCCCCTGGATCGCGGACGCGACCCCGGGAGCCTCCCAGCGGGAGAACCTCCACCGGCCGATCCGGTAAACCCGGCCCTCCCCGGGGGCGCGAGCTGTCGTGGCGCGCGCCCCTGGGAAGGGGATGCGCTGTCCTCACCCACCACCCTTACGGCAACAATGGAGGAATGAGCGACAGTCCAGCCCTCCTCGCCGACCCGCACCTCGTCTACGACCCTGTCGCGGGCGACGGCCCGAAGGACGTGGTGATCCTCGGCTCCACCGGGTCCATCGGCACCCAGGCCATCGACCTCGTGCTGCGCAACCCCGACCGCTTCCGGGTCACCGGCCTGTCCGCCAACGGCGGCCGCGTCGCCCTTCTGGCCGAGCAGGCGTACCGGCTGCGGGTGCCCACGGTCGCGGTCGCGCGCGAGGACGTCGTACCGGCCCTGCGCGAGGCGCTCTCCGCGCAGTACGGCACGGGCGAGCCGCTCCCCGAGATCCTCGCAGGCCCGGACGCGGCCACGCGCCTGGCGGCATCCGACTGCCACACCGTCCTGAACGGCATCACCGGCTCCATCGGCCTCGCCCCGACCCTGGCCGCCCTGGAGGCGGGCCGCACCCTCGCGCTCGCCAACAAGGAGTCGCTCATCGTGGGCGGCCCGCTGGTCAAGGCCCTCGCCAAGCCCGGCCAGATCATCCCGGTCGACTCCGAGCACGCGGCGCTCTTCCAGGCCCTGGCCGCCGGCACCCGCGCCGACGTCCGCAAGCTGGTGGTCACCGCCTCCGGCGGCCCCTTCCGAGGCCGTACGAAGCAGGAGCTGGCGAACGTCACCGTCGAGGACGCCCTCGCCCACCCCACCTGGGCGATGGGCCCGGTCATCACGATCAACTCCGCGACCCTCGTCAACAAGGGCCTGGAGGTCATCGAGGCACACCTCCTCTACGACATTCCCTTCGACCGCATTGAGGTCGTCGTGCATCCGCAGTCGTATGTCCACTCGATGGTTGAGTTCACGGATGGATCGACACTGGCCCAGGCGACCCCGCCCGACATGCGGGGGCCCATCGCCATCGGCATCGGCTGGCCCGAGCGCGTCCCCGACGCCGCCCCCACCTTCGACTGGAGCAAGGCCTCGACCTGGGAGTTCTTCCCGCTCGACAACGAGGCCTTCCCCTCGGTGAACCTCGCCCGGCACGTCGGCGAGCTCGCGGGCACCGCCCCCGCGGTGTTCAATGCGGCCAACGAGGAGTGCGTGGAGGCGTTCCGCCAGGGCGCGCTGCCCTTCAACGGCATCATGGAGACCGTCACCCGGGTCGTCGAGGAGCACGGCACCCCGCGTACGGGAACCTCACTCACCGTGTCGGACGTCCTCGAAGCGGAGACCTGGGCGCGGACCCGGGCCCGGGAACTGGCGGCACAGACGGCGGAGGCCCGTGCATGACGACCCTGATGTTCATCCTCGGCATAGTCCTGTTCGTGGTCGGCCTGCTGTTCTCGATCGCGTGGCACGAGCTGGGGCACCTGTCGACCGCCAAGCTGTTCGGCATCCGCGTGCCGCAGTACATGGTCGGCTTCGGCCCGACCATCTGGTCCCGCAAGAAGGGCGAGACCGAGTACGGGATCAAGGCCATCCCGTTCGGCGGCTACATCCGCATGATCGGCATGTTCCCGCCCGGCCCCGACGGCAGGCTGACGGCACGCTCCACCTCCCCCTGGCGCGGCATGATCGAGGACGCCCGCACCGCCGCCTACGAGGAGCTCGGGCCGGGCGACGAGAACCGCCTGTTCTACACGCGCAAGCCCTGGAAGCGCGTGATCGTGATGTTCGCGGGCCCCTTCATGAACCTGGTCCTCGCGGTGGCGCTGTTCCTCGCCATCCTGATGGGCTTCGGCATCACCCAGCAGACGAACACCGTCAGCTCCGTCTCCCAGTGCGTCATCGCCCAGAGCGAGAACCGCGACAAGTGCGAGAAGGGCGACCCGGCCAGCCCGGCCGCCGCCGCCGGCCTGAAGGCGGGCGACAAGATCGTCTCCTTCAACGGCGTGCGCACCGACGACTGGAACAAGCTCTCCGACCTCATCCGCGCCACCCCCGGCCAGGAAGTGCCGATCGTCGTCGACCGCAAGGGCCAGGACGTCACCCTCCAGGCGAAGATCGCCACCAACCAGGTCGCCAAGAAGGACTCGAGCGGGCAGATCGTCGAGGGCCAGTACGTCCAGGCCGGCTTCCTCGGCTTCAGCGCGGCCACCGGCGTGGTCAAGCAGGACTTCGGCGAGTCCGTGAGCTGGATGGGGGACCGGATCGGCGACGCCGTCGACTCCCTCGCCGCCCTCCCCGGCAAGATCCCGGCGCTGTGGAACGCGGCCTTCGACGGCGCGCCCCGTGAGGCCGACTCCCCGATGGGCGTGGTCGGCGCGGCCCGTGTCGGCGGCGAGATCTTCACGCTGGACATCCCGCCCACCCAGCAACTGGCCATGGCCCTCATGCTGGTCGCCGGCTTCAACCTCTCCCTGTTCCTGTTCAACATGCTCCCGCTGCTGCCGCTCGACGGCGGCCATGTCGCGGGCGCGCTGTGGGAGTCGCTGCGCCGCAACACCGCCAAGGTGCTGCGCCGGCCGGACCCGGGCCCCTTCGACGTGGCGAAGCTCATGCCGGTCGCCTACGTGGTCGCGGGGATCTTCATCTGCTTCACGATCCTCGTCCTGATCGCGGACGTCGTTAACCCGGTGAGAATCTCCTAGTCATACGCGGTTCGAGGCGGCCCGGCATGCTTTGTGCCGGGCCGCCTCCCATTGAGTGGCTGTGCGGGCGGGATGTGCCCGCGCCGAGGCATGTGCCGTAATCTCGAAGCTCGGAGCCCGCTGCTCACGGGACCGGACCTTGATCCACGACTTGGGGTTGCACAGCAGATGACTGCGATTTCTCTCGGCATGCCGTCCGTACCGACCAGGCTCGCCGAGCGCCGGAAGAGCCGCCAGATCCAGGTCGGCACCGTGGCGGTCGGCGGAGACGCCCCCGTCTCGGTGCAGTCGATGACCACGACGCGTACGTCCGACATCGGCTCCACCCTCCAGCAGATCGCCGAGCTGACCGCCTCCGGCTGTCAGATCGTCCGCGTCGCCTGCCCGACCCAGGACGACGCCGACGCCCTGGCGACCATCGCGCGCAAGTCGCAGATCCCGGTCATCGCCGACATCCACTTCCAGCCGAAGTACGTCTTCGCCGCGATCGAGGCCGGCTGCGCCGCCGTCCGCGTGAACCCGGGCAACATCAAGCAGTTCGACGACAAGGTCAAGGAGATCGCGCGGGCCGCCAAGGACCACGGCACCCCGATCCGGATCGGCGTCAACGCGGGCTCGCTGGACCGCCGTCTGCTGCAGAAGTACGGCAAGGCGACCCCCGAGGCGCTGGCCGAGTCCGCCCTGTGGGAGGCCTCCCTCTTCGAGGAGCACGACTTCCGCGACATCAAGATCTCGGTCAAGCACAACGATCCGGTCGTGATGGTCGAGGCGTACCGCCAGCTGGCGGCCCAGTGCGACTACCCGCTGCACCTCGGCGTGACGGAGGCCGGCCCGGCCTTCCAGGGCACGATCAAGTCGGCCGTCGCCTTCGGCGCGCTGCTCTCCCAGGGCATCGGCGACACGATCCGCGTCTCCCTGTCGGCCCCGCCGGTCGAGGAGGTCAAGGTCGGCAACCAGATCCTGGAGTCCCTGAACCTCAAGCAGCGCGGCCTGGAGATCGTCTCCTGCCCGTCCTGCGGCCGCGCCCAGGTCGACGTCTACAAGCTGGCCGAAGAGGTCACGGCAGGCCTGACCGGCATGGAGGTCCCCCTCCGCGTCGCCGTCATGGGCTGCGTCGTCAACGGCCCCGGCGAGGCCCGCGAGGCCGACCTCGGCGTCGCCTCCGGCAACGGCAAGGGCCAGATCTTCGTCAAGGGCGAGGTCATCAAGACCGTCCCCGAGTCCAAGATCGTCGAGACCCTCATCGAAGAGGCGATGAAGATCGCCGAGCAGATGGAGGCGGACGGCGTGACCTCGGGCGAACCGTCGGTGGCGGTAGCGGGCTAACTTTTGACGCCGGTTGGGCCCGCGCCCTGTCCGTTGGGGGCGCGGGGCTGTTGTCGATATGCGGCTCCGCCACGTGGGCGCGACCAGCCACAGACAACCCGCAGCCGCCTGCCGACGAGAAGCCCCGAGCTCCAAGGCGCCCCGCCCAAGCAGCGCAGCTATAGTGCGGAGACCAAACGACCCCAGTGTGTGAGGGCCCCGCACTTGTTGACGCAGACCACCTCACGGGTCCTCGAACCGAGCGACCTGGACGCCGCGCTCGCCGTGCTCGACCGCGAGCCCGTCGCGAACGCCTTCGTGACGTCCAGGGTGCGGATCGCCGGCCTCGACCCCTGGCGGCTCGGCGGCGAGATGTGGGGCTGGTACGAGGACGGCATGCTGACGTCCCTGTGCTACGCGGGCGCCAACCTCGTCCCGATCTGCGCCGGCCCCCGCGCCGTCCGCGCCTTCGCCGACCGCGCCCGCCGGGCCGGCCGCCGCTGCTCCTCCATCGTCGGCCCCGCCGGGTCCACCGCCGACCTGTGGCGGCTGCTGGAACCCCAGTGGGGCCCGGCCCGCGACGTCCGCCGCCGGCAGCCGCTCATGGTCACCGACAGCCTGCCCACCGGCATCGCCCCGGACCCCTACGTCCGCCGCGTCCGCAAGGACGAGATGGAAACGCTCATGCCGGCGTGTGTGGCGATGTTCACCGAGGAGGTCGGGATCTCCCCGCTCGCCGGCGACGGGGGCCTCCTCTACCAGGCGCGGGTCGCCGAACTCGTCGGCTCCGGCCGCGCGTTCGCCCGCTTCGACGCGGACGGCAAGGTCGTCTTCAAGGCGGAGATCGGCGCCGCGACGGACCGCGCCTGTCAGATCCAGGGCGTGTGGGTCGCCCCCGAGTACCGGGGCACGGGCCTGGCCGCCCCCGGCATGGCAGCCGTGCTGCGCTACGCCCTGGCCGACGTCGCCCCGGTGGTCAGCCTCTACGTGAACGACTTCAACACGGCGGCCAGAAGGACGTATCAGCGAGTGGGCTTCCAAGAAGTGGGAGCCTTCATGAGTGTGCTGTTCTGAAGCGCCCCAAAAGGGGCGCGGGGAACTGCGCGACCAGCCACATCCAAGCCGCCACCCGGCAATGAACGGGAACCCCCCTGTAGGCTCCCCGCCATGGACCTGGTGATCGGCCCACTCGACCTCTCCGCCCACGTAGACGAGGCTCTGGCCATCCAAGCCGTGGCCTTCGGCCTAGGCCCGGACGAGGTAGCCGTCCGCCGCCAGATCGTCCTCCGCCACATGACCTACCCGGGCGCCCGCGCCCTCGGCGCGAAAGCAGACGGCAACCTCGTCGGTTTCGTCTACGGCATGCCCAACGACCGCACCCACTGGTGGTCCACCGTCGTGGAGCCCTACCTCAGAGCCAACCACCACGACCACTGGCTCGACGACTCCTTCGTGATCACCGAACTGCACGTCCACCCCGCCCACCAGAGCCGCGGCATCGGACGCACCCTGATCACCACCATCACCGACGGCGCCGCCGAACCCCGCTCGATCCTCTCCGCGATCGACACCGAGAGCCCCGCCCGCGCCCTCTACCGCTCCCTCGGCTACCAGGACCTCGCCCGCCAGGTCCTCTTCCCCAGCGCCCCCAAGCCGTACGCCGTGATGGGCGCCCCGCTCCCGCTGCTGCGCCCCTAACCGATTTCCACCGCCCCGTACCCCCCGGATAACCTCCTGCCATCACCCACACGCAGCAGGAGCAGAGGAACCATGGCGAACGTACCGGTCCAGCGCATGTCCCAGTTGATGGCGAAGACGTTGCGCGACGACCCGGCGGACGCCGAGGTCCTCAGCCACAAGCTCCTCGTCCGCGCCGGGTACGTGCGCCGTACCGCCGCCGGCATCTGGAGCTGGCTGCCGCTCGGCAAGCGGGTCCTGTCCAACGTGGAGCGCATCGTCCGCGAGGAGATGGACGCGATCGGCGCCCAGGAGGTGCTGCTCCCCGCCATCCTGCCGCGTGAGCCGTACGACGCCACCGGCCGCTGGGACGAGTACGGCCCCGAGCTGTTCCGTCTCCAGGACCGCCGGGGCGGCGACTACCTCCTCGGCCCCACCCACGAGGAGATCTTCACCCTGCTGGTGAAGGACCAGGCGTCCTCCTACAAGGACCTGCCGGTGATCCTCTACCAGATCCAGAACAAGTACCGCGACGAGGCCCGCCCCCGCGCCGGCATCCTGCGCGGCCGCGAGTTCCTGATGAAGGACTCCTACTCCTTCGACACCGAGGACGAGGGCCTCGCCCGGTCCTACGCGCTGCACCGCGAGGCCTACCAGAAGATCTTCGCGCGCCTCGGCCTCGACTACCGCATCTGCGCCGCCACCGCCGGCGCCATGGGCGGCTCCAAGTCCGAGGAGTTCCTCGCCCCGGCCGAGGCCGGCGAGGACACCTTCGCCGACTGCCCGAACTGCGACTTCGCCGCCAACACCGAGGCGATCTCGTACGAGTTGAAGCCCGTCGACGCCTCGGACCTCCCGGCCGCCGAGGACATCCCGACCCCCGACACCCCCACCATCGAGACCCTCGCCGCCTCCCTCGGCGTCCCGGCCTCCGCCACGCTGAAGAACCTCCTGGTCAAGGTCGACGGCGAGATCGTCGCCGTCGGCGTCCCCGGAGACCGCGAGGTCGACATGGACAAGGTCGAGGCGCACTTCGCCCCGGCCGCCGTCGAGCTGGTCACCGAGACGGACTTCGCGACCCGCCCCGACCTGGTCCGCGGCTACGTCGGACCGCAGGGCCTGGAGAAGGTCACCTACATCGCCGACCCGCGCGTGGCACCCGGCACGGCCTGGATCACCGGCGCCAACAAGGCCGGCACGCACACGAAGAACGTCGTCGCGGGCCGCGACTTCGAGGTCGGCGAATACGTCGACGTCGTGGTCGTGCAGGAGGGCGACCCCTGCCCGAAGTGCGGCACCGGCCTCGTCCTCGACCGCGCCATCGAGATCGGCCACATCTTCCAGCTGGGCCGCAAGTACACCGACGCCCTCAAGCTCGACGTCCTCGGCCAGAACGGCAAGCCGGTCCGCGTCACCATGGGCTCCTACGGCGTCGGTGTCTCCCGCGCGGTGGCCGCCCTCGCCGAGCAGAGCGCCGACGACAAGGGCCTGTGCTGGCCCCAGGAGGTCGCCCCGGCCGACGTCCACGTGGTCGCCGCCGGCAAGGCACTCCAGACCGAACTGGCCCTCGACATCTCCGGGAAGCTGGCGAAGGCCGGTGTCCGCGTCCTGGTCGACGACCGCGCCGGCGTCTCCCCGGGCGTCAAGTTCACGGACTCCGAGCTGATCGGCGTACCGCAGATCCTGGTGGCCGGCCGGCGCGCGGCCGACGGCGTGGTGGAACTGAAGGACCGCCGCACCGGCGAGCGCGAGGAGCTGACGGTCGAGGAGGCCATCGCCCGGCTCACCGCCTGAGCGACGACCATGCCCTGTGAGCGCCCCGGTCCTTCCGGGCGCTCACAGCCTCCCGGGGCGCTCACAGCCAGCTCGCGAACTCCAGCAGCAGCTCCGCGTCCCGGGGCCGCCCGACCCGCCCCGCCCGTACACCGGACTCCACGGCCCGGAACAGCGTCCACCCGCGCAGCCGCTCCTGCTCCACGTCCAGGGACTCGGCCAGCCGCTTCACCCGGCGCCGGGTCGTGGCCGCCCCGGACGGCTGGGCGATCAGGTCCTCCACCCGGTCGCGCACCAGCCGGGCCAGATCGAAGGCGCACTCGCCGACCACCGGGTCGGGGCCCACGGCCAGCCACGGCATCCGCTCCCCGGCGAGCACCTTGCTCTGCCGGAACGTGCCGTGCAGCAGCCGGTGTTCGGGCGGCGCGGCCACCAGCTCCTGGCGCGCCGCGAGCGCCAGGTCGACGAGCGGGGCCACCTCGGGATCGGCCTGGGCCCGCGCCCGCATCGCCTCGGCCTGCCGCCCGGTCCGCTCCGCCACGGTCTCGAAGGGGAAATCGGCGGGCGGCTCCACCCACAGCCGCCGCAGCGTCCCCGCCGCCTCCAGCAGCGCCTTCGCCTCAGGCAGCGACCGCACTGACACATCGGGATGCAGCCGCTCCAGCAGCAGCGCCCCCTCAGCCGTGAAGGGTTCCACCAGCTGTACGGCACCCAGGCCGCCCCACTGCGCCAGCGCGGCCCGCTCCGCCTCCGGGCGGGCCCGGACCGGCGCCAGCTTGAGCACGGCGGGTGTCCCGTCGGCCGTCCGCACCAGCACGACCAGGCTGCTGCGCCCGCCGGGCACCTGCACTCGCTCCACGGTCAACTCGCGTAGAGCGACGGCACGCTGCGCCGCCTCGGGCAGCTTCTCCAGCCAGTCGTCACCGTCCGGTGCCGTCTCACCGAGCGCCCTGACCAGGCGCTTCGGCGGTTCGAAAACCATGCGCGAGTCGTTCCCTTCGTACTGTCCGCGGTGCGTGCCCTAAGGGGTCACGCCGTGGGCGCGGCCGCGGGCGGAGCCGTGTCCGCCCGCTCTGCGAGCCCAGGGAAGGCTACGCTCTCGCCGCGCCAGCGCACCGCCCGCACCGCGGCCTCCCGCAGCGCATCCGCGGCCAGCACCCGCCGCCCGCCGGCCGCCGCGCGCACCAGGTCGGAGTAGACCCCGGCCACCCGGTCCTCCAGCTCGGCGGCGAGCCGCACCGCGGCCGCGGCGTCCGGCACCGGGAACGGCAGCGCGTACCCGGCGGCCGCTGCCGCGGGCCTGCCGCCCAGGTCCTTCACCTCGCGCGCCAGCGCATCCCTGCGCGCCCGGTGCGCGTCGTACGCCGTCCGTGCCTCGATGCGCTGCCCGTCGCCGATCCGCCCGCCCACGACCCCGTAGCCGTACACCGCCGCGTGTTCGGCGGCCAGCGCCGCCTGGAGGGCCCGCAGCTCCTGGTCCTTCGCGTCGCTCACGCGTCACCCTCCGTCAGCAGATAGACGTGCGCCGCCCCGGCGGCCGCCACCGAGGCCAGCAGCCGCGCCAGCTCGCCCGGCGCACCGACCAGCGCCTTGGCCCGCCGGTCGGCGAGCTCCCGCTCCGCGGCGGCGAGCAGGGCCAGCGCGTCCCGGTCGTTCCCCGGCACAGGAGCGGCCGAAGGGGACGATGACGCGGAGGAGGCAGAAGGGGAGACAGAAGGGAAGGCAGACGCCTTCCGGCCGCCGCCGAACGCCCGCGTGTGCCGTACGACCTCCTCCCGCAGCGGCCGCAGCCACTCCGCGAGCCCCGGGCGGGCCGCGATCACGGCGTCGTACCGCTCGACCAGCTCCTCGCTGTCCCGAGCCGCACGCGCGCGTGCCCTGCGGTCGGCGGCCGACGGGCCGTCGCCCGGGTCACCGGAGTCCTCGTCGCCGGCGGTGCACCCGGCCAGGGCGAGGGCCGTCGGGCCGACGGCGAGCAGACTCCTCCTGCGCGGCCCCGAGCGGGCGCGCGGCGATGGGGAAAACGGCACTTCAGACGTCCTCGGGGGGCTCGTACGAGAAAGAAGCGACTGGCAGGGCTGCACGCCCGTGATCACGGTACCCGGGCCTTCGCCCGGGACCACTCAGCGGCACCGATCGTCACCGGGTGGACGGCAACACTCCCTGCGACCGGATACCCTTTGACCAGACACGCGCCCCATCCCACAACAGCACACGCGGCCGAGGAGTCACCCGGATGAGCACCACCCAGAGCGAGAGGCTGCGAGAACTACTGGAACCGCTCGTCAGCTCTCAGGGCCTGGACCTCGAAGAGATCGAAGTGGACTCCGTCGGGCGCAAGCGTGTGCTGCGCGTGGTCGTCGACTCGGACACGGGCGCCGACCTGGACCAGATCGCCGATGTGAGCCGCGCGCTCTCGGCGAAGCTCGACAAGTCGGACGCGATGGGCGAGGGGGAGTACACCCTCGAGGTCGGCACCCCGGGCGCGGAACGCCTCCTCACGGAACACCGGCACTACGTGCGCGCCACGGACCGCCTGGTGAAGTTCCAGCTGGCCGAGGACGGCGAGCTGGTCGCCCGGATCCTGAAGGTCGACGACGACGGTGTCGACACCGAGATCCCCGGAGTCAAGGGCCGCAAGCCCACCGCACGCAGACTCGCCTTCGAGGACATCGTCCGGGCGCGTGTCCAGGTCGAGTTCAGCCGCAAGGACAACAAGAAGGAAGAGGAGGCGTAGCCGTGGACATCGACATGAGCGCCCTGCGGGGCTTGGTTCGGGAGAAGGAGATCTCCTTCGACCTGCTGGTCGAGGCGATCGAGTCGGCCCTCCTCATCGCCTACCACCGCACCGAGGGAAGCCGCCGTCACGCGCGCGTGGAGCTCAACCGGCAGACCGGCCATGTGACAGTGTGGGCGAAGGAGGACCCCGACGACCTCGAGGAGGGCCAGGAGGCCCGCGAGTTCGACGACACCCCCACGGGCTTCGGCCGTATCGCCGCCACCACGGCCAAGCAGGTCATCCTGCAGCGCCTGCGCGACGCCGAGGACGACGCGACGCTCGGTGAGTACGCCGGCCGCGAGGGCGACATCGTCACCGGCGTCGTCCAGCAGGGCCGCGACCCGAAGAACGTGCTCGTCGACATCGGCAAGCTCGAAGCCATCCTGCCGGTGCAGGAGCAGGTGCCGGGGGAGTCCTACCAGCACGGCTTGCGCCTGCGGTCGTACGTCGTCCGGGTGGCCAAGGGTGTGCGCGGCCCGTCCGTGACGCTGTCCCGTACGCACCCCAATCTGGTGAAGAAGCTGTTCGCCCTGGAGGTGCCGGAGATCGCCGACGGGTCCGTGGAGATCTCCGCGATCGCCCGCGAGGCCGGTCACCGGACGAAGATCGCCGTCCGCTCCACCCGGTCCGGGCTGAACGCCAAGGGCGCCTGCATCGGCCCCATGGGCGGCCGTGTGCGCAATGTGATGGGCGAGCTGAACGGCGAGAAGATCGACATCGTCGACTGGTCGGAGGACCCGGCCGAGATGGTGGCGAACGCGCTGTCCCCGGCCCGGGTCTCCAAGGTGGAGATCGTGGACATGGCGACCCGGTCGGCCCGGGTGACCGTGCCCGACTACCAGCTCTCCCTGGCCATCGGCAAGGAAGGGCAGAACGCCCGGCTCGCCGCCCGGCTGACCGGCTGGCGGATCGACATCCGCCCGGACACGGAACCCGCGGCGAACGGCTCCGGAGAGTAGCTCCGGGGAATAGATCCAAGCCGCGGGTCGTTCAGATCACGACAGGTTCATGCGCGGCAACTGTTCGAATCCTGCCCCAAAGGGGTCAGGCGCGTACGGGGAGGTAGACTTAACAGTGTCTGGCCGGACGCGCGTCCGCGCATGCCCTGAACGCACTTGTGTGGGGTGTCGGGAGCGAGCGGCCAAGGCCGATCTGTTGCGGATCGTGTTGATCGAGGACGCATGCGCCCCTGATCCTCGCGGTACGCTGCCCGGCCGGGGTGCGTACGTACACCCCGCCCAGATCTGTCTCGACCAGGCGGTACGCCGACGGGCGTTCCCGAGGGCACTGCGCGCCCCGGGACCGCTCGACACAAAGGCGTTGCGCCGATACGTCGAGCAGACAACAGTTGCCGACCAGGCAACACGGTAAAGACGTGTCGCACGGAACACCGTGCGGCTTGGTACCTCGCGAGTCGAAAGCAGGTCGAGATTGCGATGAGCACTCGATGAGTACGCGATGAGTACGCCCATGAACTAGCGACGGTCCGGACGTAACCCGGACCTCAAAGGAGCGAAGTGGCTAAGGTCCGGGTCTACGAACTCGCCAAGGAGTTCGGTGTAGAGAGCAAGGTCGTCATGGCCAAGCTCCAGGAACTCGGTGAATTCGTCCGTTCGGCGTCTTCGACGATCGAAGCGCCCGTCGTACGCAAACTGACTGACGCCTTCCAGGGCGGTGGCAACGGCAAGTCCGCCGCGAAGCCCGCAGCCCCCAAGAAGGCGGCCCCCCGTCCCGCCGCGCCCTCTCCGGCGCAGGCGGCACGTCCGGCTGCCCCGAAGCCGCCGGCCGCACCCAAGCCCGCCGCGGCCCAGGAGCCGTCGGCCCCCTCGGCCCCCGCGCCGACCCCGGGTCCGCGCCCGACGCCGGGCCCCAAGCCCGCGCCGCGTCCGGCCCCGGCCGCGCCCGAGTTCACGGCGCCGCCCGCGGCGGCTCCGTCCCCGGCCGCGCCGAAGCCCGGCGGCGGTGGGCGCCCCGGCGCCCCCAAGCCCGGTGGTGGCCGCCCCTCCGGCGGTCCCGGCCAGGGCCAGGGCGGCCAGGGCCGTCCCGGTGGCGAGCGGGGCCCGCGTCCCGGTGCTCCGGCGCCGCGTCAGGGCGGATCCCGTCCGGCCGGTCCGCGTCCGGGCAACAACCCCTTCACGTCCGGTGGCTCCACCGGCATGGCGCGCCCGCAGGCGCCCCGTCCGCAGGGCGGCCGTCCCGGCCCCGGCGGCCCGGGTGGCGGTCCCCGTCCCCAGGCGCCCGGCGCCCAGGGTGGCGGCCCGCGTCCGCAGGCTCCGGGCGGTAACCGTCCGAGCCCCGGCTCGATGCCGCGTCCGCAGGGCGGCGGCCCGCGTCCCGGCGGCGGCTCCGCCGGTCCTCGTCCGAACCCCGGCATGATGCCGCAGCGTCCGGCTGCCGGCCCGCGTCCCGGTGGCGGTGGCCCCGGCGGCCGCGGTCCCGGTGGCGGCGGTCGTCCCGGTGGCGGCGGCGGTTTCGCCGGTCGTCCGGGTGGTCCCGGTGGCGGTGGCGGCGGTTTCGCCGGTCGCCCGGGTGGTCCCGGCGGCGGTGGCCGTCCCGGCTTCGGTGGTCGTCCCGGTGGTCCGGGCGGTCGTGGTGGCACGCAGGGCGCCTTCGGTCGTCCCGGCGGTCCCGCGCGCCGTGGCCGTAAGTCGAAGCGGCAGAGGCGCCAGGAGTACGAGGCCATGCAGGCCCCGTCGGTCGGCGGTGTGATGCTGCCTCGCGGCAACGGCGAGACCGTTCGCCTGTCGCGCGGTGCCTCCCTCACCGACTTCGCGGAGAAGATCAACGCCAACCCGGCGTCGCTCGTCGCGGTCATGATGAACCTCGGCGAGATGGTCACTGCCACGCAGTCCGTCTCCGACGAGACGCTCCAGCTCCTCGCAGGCGAGATGAACTACACGGTTCAGATCGTCAGCCCTGAGGAGGAGGACCGCGAGCTCCTCGAGTCCTTCGACATCGAGTTCGGCGAGGACGAGGGCGACGAGGAGGACCTGATGGTCCGCCCGCCCGTCGTCACCGTCATGGGTCACGTCGACCACGGTAAGACCCGGCTCCTCGACGCCATCCGCAAGACGAACGTCATCGCGGGCGAGGCCGGCGGCATCACCCAGCACATCGGTGCCTACCAGGTCGCGACCGAGGTCAACGAGGAAGAGCGCAAGATCACCTTCATCGACACCCCGGGTCACGAGGCGTTCACCGCCATGCGTGCCCGTGGTGCGAGGTCGACCGACATCGCGATCCTGGTCGTCGCGGCCAACGACGGCGTCATGCCGCAGACGGTCGAGGCGCTCAACCACGCCAAGGCGGCCGAGGTCCCGATCGTCGTCGCGGTCAACAAGATCGACGTCGAGGGTGCCGACCCGACCAAGGTGCGCGGTCAGCTGACCGAGTACGGCCTGGTGGCCGAGGAGTACGGCGGCGACACGATGTTCGTCGACATCTCCGCCAAGCAGGGTCTGCACATCGACTCCCTGCTGGAGGCCGTGGTCCTCACCGCGGACGCCTCGCTCGACCTGCGGGCCAACCCGAACCAGGACGCGCAGGGCATCTCGATCGAGTCCCGCCTCGACCGCGGCCGTGGTGCCGTGTCGACGGTCCTCGTCCAGCGCGGCACCCTGCGGGTCGGCGACACCATGGTGGTCGGCGACGCGTACGGCCGAGTCCGGGCGATGCACGACGACAACGGCAACAGCGTGGCCGAGGCCGGTCCGTCGACGCCGGTGCAGGTCCTGGGCCTCACCAACGTCCCGGGCGCGGGCGACAACTTCCTGGTGGTCGACGAGGACCGTACGGCCCGTCAGATCGCCGAGAAGCGCGCCGCCCGTGAGCGCAACGCCGCGTTCGCCAAGCGCACGCGCCGTGTCTCGCTCGAGGACCTGGACAAGGTGCTCAAGGCCGGCGAGGTCCAGCAGCTGAACCTGATCATCAAGGGTGACGCTTCTGGTTCGGTCGAGGCGCTCGAGTCCTCCCTGCTCCAGCTGGACGTCGGCGAAGAGGTCGACATCCGGGTCCTGCACCGCGGCGTCGGTGCGGTCACGGAGTCCGACATCGACCTGGCCATGGGCTCGGACGCGATCGTCATCGGCTTCAACGTCCGCGCTGCCGGACGTGCCCAGCAGATGGCGGAGCGCGAGGGCGTGGACGTCCGCTACTACTCGGTCATCTACCAGGCGATCGAGGAGATCGAAGCGGCCCTCAAGGGCATGCTCAAGCCGGAGTACGAAGAGGTCGAGCTCGGCACGGCGGAGATCCGCGAGGTCTTCAAGTCGTCCAAGCTGGGCAACATCGCGGGTGTTCTCATCCGCTCCGGCGAGGTCAAGCGGAACACCAAGGCCCGCCTGCTGCGCGATGGCAAGGTCATCGCGGAGAGCCTCAACATCGAGGGCCTGCGTCGCTTCAAGGACGACGTCACCGAGATCCGCGAAGGGTTCGAGGGCGGTATCAACCTCGGCAACTTCAACGACATCAAGGTCGACGACGTCATCGCGACGTACGAGATGCGCGAGAAGCCGCGGGTGTGACCCACGGTTCCCAGACCGGCCGGCGGGGCTTGCCCCGTCGGCCGGCTGGCCGTTGGCACGCTGACCGGGGCGCCGAGGCACGTCGGCCGGGGTGCGGGGCGGAGCCCCGGGGGCCGGGCCTCCTGGCCAACCGTGTCGGGCAGGCGGGTGGGCAAAACCCGATCGAGCCACCGGCAGGTTCGCGGTACCGTTCTTGATGTCCCTGCCACCCAAACCGCAGGGCCATCGATCCCGTACCGGCGGGTCATCCGGATAGACATGTACGTGGGGACTCTGTCCTTCGACCTGCTCCTCGGCGACGTCCGGTCGCTGAAGGAGAAGCGCTCCGTCGTCCGCCCCATCGTCGCCGAGCTCCAGCGCAAGTACGCGGTGAGCGCGGCCGAGGTGGACCACATGGACCTCCATCGCAGGGCCGTCGTCGGCCTCGCGTTGGTGTCCGGCGACGCGGGGCACCTGAGCGAGGTACTCGACCGGTGCGAACGGCTGGTCGCCGCCCGCCCCGAGGTGGAACTGCTGTCCGTCAGGCGGCGCTTCCACGGCGAAGACGACTGACGACCCAGAGAACGACCCAGACAGGAAAGAACGGGAGACGGACCAGTGGCCGACAACGCGCGGGCTAAAAGGCTGGCGGACCTCATCCGAGAGGTGGTGGCCCAGAAGCTGCAGCGCGGGATCAAGGACCCGCGGCTCGGCTCGCACGTCACCATCACGGACACCCGGGTCACGGGTGACCTGCGGGAGGCGACCGTCTTCTACACCGTGTACGGGGACGACGAGGAGCGCAACGAGGCCGCCGCCGGCCTGGAGAGCGCCAAGGGCATCCTGCGCTCCGAGGTGGGCCGGGCCGCCGGTGTGAAGTTCACGCCGACCCTGACCTTCGTCATGGACGCCCTCCCGGACACGGCCCGGAACATCGAGGACCTCCTCGACAAGGCGCGCCAGTCCGACGAGAAGGTGCGCGAGGCGTCCGCCGGCGCGAAGTACGCCGGTGAAGCCGACCCGTACCGCAAGCCGGGCGAGGACGACGAGACGGACGACACCGCCGAATGACCCAGAAGCACACCACGCCCGACGGCCTCGTCATCGTCGACAAGCCGTCGGGCTTCACTTCGCACGACGTCGTCGCCAAGATGCGCGGCATCGCCAGAACACGACGCGTCGGGCACGCCGGCACCCTCGACCCGATGGCGACGGGCGTCCTCGTCCTCGGCGTGGAGAAGGCGACCAAGCTCCTCGGCCACCTAGCGCTGACCGAGAAGGAGTACCTGGGCACCATCCGGCTCGGGCAGAACACCCTCACGGACGACGCCGAGGGGGAGCTCACCTCCTCCGCCGACGCCTCGGGGGTCACCCGCGACGCCATCGACGCGGGAGTCGCCAAGCTGACCGGCGACATCATGCAGGTGCCGTCCAAGGTCAGCGCCATCAAGATCAACGGGGTGCGGTCCTACAAGCGGGCCAGGGAGGGCGAGGAGTTCGACATCCCGGCCCGGCCCGTCACGGTCTCCTCCTTCGGCGTGTACGACGTCAGGGACGCCGTCGCCGAGGACGGCACGCCCGTACTCGACCTGGTCGTGTCGGTCGTCTGCTCCTCCGGTACCTACATCCGGGCCCTCGCCCGCGACCTGGGCGCCGACCTCGGCGTCGGCGGTCATCTCACCGCCCTGCGCCGTACCCGCGTCGGCCCCTACAAGCTGGACGCGGCCCGCACGCTCGACCAGCACCAGCAGGAGCTGACCGTGATGCCGATCGCCGAGGCCGCGACGGCCGCCTTCCCGCGCTGGGACGTCGACGCCCGGCGGGCCAAGCTGCTCACCAACGGCGTACGGCTGGAGATGCCCGAGGAGTACGCGGGCTCCGGCCCCGTCGCCGTCTTCGACCCGGAGGGCCGCTTCCTCGCCCTCGTCGAGGAGCAGAAGGGCAAGGCCAAGAGCCTGGCCGTCTTCGGCTGACGAACGGTCGGGGGACCGGTGTCCGCCCGTGGAGCGGCGGCCACGGGGTACCTCCACTTCCGCCGCTCCACGGTCCCCCCTCGGTTCCCCCACCCCTAGGGTGTATCCAGCCGTCCCCGTTGATTCACCCGTGCGTGCGGGCGCTCGGAGTGAACGGGGGGAGCGGAAGGGGGCGCTTTCGCCGAGCGGCCTGTCCGGCTGATCATCCCGCCCCTACCGTCGACCGCGAGGGCACAGGTGTACGGCGGGGAGGCTCGACGATGGCGTCGGATCAGGCAACGGCGGCAGCGGAGCAGGCAAGCCCGATCCGCGGCGAAGCCCTCGTCCGTATCCATGACCTCGCGGGCCGCCCCCGCGGCACCGGCTTCCTGGCCGACCACCGCGGCACGCTCGTCACCAGCCACGAGGCCGTCGACGGACTGCCCCGGCTCGTCCTGTGCGGCGCCGGGGACCGCCGCCGGGTCGTGACCGCCGACGCGGTGACCCCGCTGCCCGCCCTTGACCTGGCCCTCGTACGGACCGACGGCCTCGACGTGCCGCCGCTGCCGGTCACCGTGCGGGGCGGGACCCGGACGGGCACTTATGTGCGGATGGCCGCCGGCGGCTGGCGCGAGGCACGTGTCCTGGGCCCGGCCGCCGCGACGTACACGGCCAGGAACGGTGTCCACCGCCTCGACGCGCTGGAGCTGGCGGTCGGCACGGCGGGGCGGGACGCGCTGCGGCCGGCCGGCGGAGCGGCCGGCGGCCCCGTGCTCGACGCCGTGACCGGTGCCGTCGTAGGTGTGCTGGGTACGGCGCTCAGCTCCGACCACCGCGACGTCGGGTTCGCCGTGCCACTGCGTCCCCGGGTCTCAGGAGCGGTGGGCCCGCTCGCCGAACTGCTCGCCGAGAACGCGGCGACGGTCCCCGCGTACGGCGACGACCTCAACCTGGCCGGGGTACTGGAGCTGACCGGCGCATCGGTGCCACAGGACGGCCGCGCCCGCCTCCCGGAACCGGTCGAACGGGCGGCTGCCTCGGCCGAGTTCAGCGCCTTCACGGCGGGCCCGGCCGCCGTCCTCGGCCTCGTCGGGCCGCCCGGCAGCGGTCGTACGACGGAACTCGCGGCGCTCGCGGCCCGCCGGAGCCGCGGCGGGCTCCCCACGCTGTGGCTGCGCGGCTCCGAACTGCGGGACGACGACGACTCGGTGGCCGACGCGGTGGGCCGGGCACTGGCCCGGGCCGCCCTGGCCGTGGCAGCCGATCGCGCCTCCTTCCCGGCCGAGCTGGGCGACACCACGCCCGAGCGCCTCGCCGGCCTCGCCCGTGACCTCGGCCGCCCCCTGCTGCTCGCCCTCGACGGCCCCGAGGAGATGCCGCCGGCCCTGGCCGGCCGTCTGGCCTCGTGGATGGACGGGACGGTGCGGTGGCTGCGGGAGACGGGAGCGCGGCTGGTGGTGGCATGCCGGGCGGAGTACTGGGAGGGGCTGCCGTTTCCGGCCGAGGCACTGCACCGGCCGGGAGGCGCGGAGGAGCGGCCCGCGTGTGTACGCCTCGGCGATCTCACCGAGGACGAGGCCCGGGAGGCCCGCCTGCGGCACGGCATCCCGGAAGGCGCCCTCGCCGACGCGGACGCCAGGCATCCGCTGGCCCTCCGGCTGCTCGCCGAGATCCGGACCGCCCTGGACGCCGCCCCCGATGTGCCCGCCGCCGGCGTCGACCGGCACGACCTCCTCGCGGTCTACCTGGACCTGATGTCCCTGCGCATCGCCGCGCGCCTGGCCGCCGGGAACGGACTGCGCGGCACCGCCGTACGCCGGCTGGCCGCCAGGGTCTCGGGGCAGGTGCACCAGGCCGCCCGGCGCGGCCTCGGTCCCGGGACGGGGGATGTGGACGAGGAGGCGTTCGAGACGGTGTTCCCGTCGGGGCATGCTCCCGCGCGGCTCGGCGGCTGCACCGGCTGGGCGGAGGCCGTCCTCGCCGAGGGACTGCTCGTGCCCGCCGGGTCCGGCTACCGCTTCGCCCACGAGGAACTCGCCGACTGGCTCCAGGGCATGCACCTCGACCTGGACGAGGCGCTGCGGGCCCTCGTCCACCGCGGCCGGGAACCGCAGTCCGACCCCGTCCCGCACCATCGCATCGGACCCGTGGTCCAGGCCCTGCTGTTCCTCGCCCGCCAGCAGGGCACCGGCCGGCTGGCCTCCCGGCTGGCGGACCTGGTGCACGCACTGGACGCCGACCCCCGGTCCTGGTGGGCCGCCCGGCTGCTCGCCGGGACCCTGTCGGCCGTGCCCGACGCGACGCCGTACACCGAGGTGCTGCGGCTGCTCGCCGACCGGGTCGTGGCCTGGCGGCGGCAGCGGCGGCCCGTGCCGGAGGAGGTCGGGCCCGCCTTCTGGACCGGCGTACGGCTGCGACAGGACGTCCGCCTCGGCCTGCTGCGGCGGCTGGTCCACGCCGACGGCCCGCCGTGCGAGGCCGGTCCTCGCTTCCTGGACGCCGTGGCGCGGCTGCTCACCGCCGACCCCACGGGGGTGCAACCGCTGCTCGCCGACTGGTTCGACGACGAGCGGCCGCTGCCCGCCACCCCGCACGCGACGGTGGCCACGGCCGCGCAGGCGCTGCTGCACACCCATCGCCGGCGGGCTCTGGACGAGCTGACGGACGTGCTCGTCGACCGCGCTCACCGGCGCGCCGACGAACTGCTCGCCGTGCTGGCCGAGGAGGAACCGTCGGCGGTGTGCCGGGCCGTGGACCGGTGGGCGCTCGACGAGCGGCCCGCGCGCCGGGACGCCGCGGTGGCGCACGGACTGCGCGTCGCACCCCACGTGCGCACAGGAGACGACCGCGCCCTCCTGCGCTACGCCGCCCTCGCCCTGCTCGCCCGTCCCGCCGGCCAAGCCCTGCACGGCGGCGCACTCGCCCTCCTCGTCCAGGACCCGCACACCCAGGCCAAGTACCTCCCACGGGCACTGGAGCGCTTCGCGGCGGGCGACCCGCGCTTCCCTCAGGACGTACCGGCCCGCGCCCTCCTCGCCCACCCCGAGGCGGTCCTCGACGCCTTCGCGGAACGGCTGCGGCGGCCGGACGCGGAGGAGGCGCTGCGGGCGCTCGCCGACGCCACCCCGCCCGGCCTGGCCCGGCGGGTCGCCGCACTGGTCCGGGAGGCGGCGCAGCAGCGGCCGGAGCTCGCCGGGCAGGTGGCCGCGTACGTCGACCAGCGGCTCGACCGGGGCCCTGAAGCCCGGGCCGTGCTGCTGCCCCTGGTGACCGGACTGCTGGACGGCGGGGCGGTACGCCTGCGGTGTGCTCTCGCCGCCGTTCTCACCCCGCCCGGCATCCCCGCCTCCCGCCCGCTGCGCCGCGAACTGCGCGACGCGCTCCTGGCCCGCGAGCACGACACCGACGTGCTGGACGCGCTGCTTCAGGCCGCCGCCCGGAACAGCGGCGACGACCTGCGCGACATCGTCCACCGCGTCGGGCTGCTCCTCGTGCGCACCCCGGAGGGCGCCGGCCGCTTCGACCGCGCCGTGGTCGACCTGGGCCGGCACGTGCCCGGCTTCGCCGCCCGCGTGGCCGGCTGGCTGGCCGACGCGCCCGAGGAGTGGGCGGCGGTGGTCGGGCCGAGCTCCCGCCGGACGATCGAGAACCTGGCGGGCGTACGCGTCCCGGCCTGACCATGCCGATGCGGGCCCGAGGCATGGGGCATGGCACCCTTAGACCTGCGCACGAGGCAACCACGGACAACCACGGACACGGTTCGACGAGCTTTCGACAAGGAGCAGGCACAGTGCAGCGCTGGCGTGGCTTGGAGGACATCCCCCAGGACTGGGGGCGCAGCGTCGTCACCATCGGCTCCTACGACGGAGTCCACCGCGGACACCAGCTGATCATCCGGCATGCCGTGGACCGCGCCAGGGAGCTGGGGGTGCCCGCCGTCGTCGTCACCTTCGACCCGCACCCCAGCGAGGTCGTCCGGCCCGGCAGCCACCCGCCGCTGCTCGCCCCGCACCACCGCCGCGCCGAGCTCATGGCCGGCCTGGGCGTGGACGCGGTGCTCATCCTCCCCTTCACGACCGAGTTCTCGAAGCTCTCCCCGGCCGACTTCGTCGTCAAGGTGCTCGTCGACAAGCTGCACGCCAAGGCCGTCGTCGAGGGCCCCAACTTCCGCTTCGGGCACAAGGCCGCCGGCAACGTGGAGTTCCTGGCCACGCAGGGCAAGACCTACGACTTCGAGGTCGAGGTCGTCGACCTGTACGTGACGGGTGAGGCGGGCGGCGGGGAGCCGTTCTCCTCCACGCTGACGCGGCGGTTGGTCGCCGAGGGCGATGTCGAGGGCGCGGGGGAGATCCTGGGCCGTCCGCATCGGGTGGAGGGTGTCGTCGTCCGGGGCGCCCAGCGCGGGCGCGAGCTGGGCTTCCCCACGGCCAACGTCGAGACGCTGCCGCACACGGCCATCCCGGCCGACGGTGTGTATGCCGGCTGGCTGCACGCGCAGGGCGAAGTGATGCCGGCGGCGATCTCCGTCGGGACGAATCCACAGTTCGAGGGGACCGAGCGGACGGTGGAGGCGTATGCCATCGACCGGGTCGGGCTGGATCTGTACGGGTTGCATGTCGCGGTCGACTTCTTGGCGTTCGTGCGGGGGCAGGCCAAGTTCGAGACGTTGGATGCGCTGTTGGAGCAGATGGGGCAGGACGTCAAGAAGTGCCGGGAGTTGGTGGCGGCGGACGGGGCTGCCTGATCCGCTTGATTGCCGTCCACAGGTGAGTGGGGGCTGGTCGCGCAGTTCCCCGCGCCCCTTTCAGGGCGATGCCGCAATTGCCCAATGGCAGGCCACCTGCGATTCTCCGCTCCCGCTCAGCACCTCCAAGTCCTGGCCTCTGCAGGCGTCTGCCACGCCCGCACGTTCCGCCTCGCCGCTCGCCAGGATCTGGCAGCGGGCGTGGAAGCGGCAGCCGGGCGGGACGCGTGAGGGGTCCGGGGGCTCGCCCGTGAGGATCACCGGGGCGCCCGGGGCCTCCGGGAGCACGGACAGCAGGGCCTGGGTGTACGGATGCCGGGGTGCGGTCAGCACCTGTTCCACCGCGCCCGTCTCCACGATCCGGCCCAGATACATCACGGCGACCCGGTCGGCGATGTTCCACGCCAGGCCCAGATCGTGCGTGACGACCAGCGCGGACAGGCCGAGCTCGGTGCGCAGCCGCAGCAGCAGGGCGAGGATCTCACCGCGCACGGAGGCGTCCAGGGACGCCACCGGCTCGTCGGCGACGAGGAGTTCGGGTTCCAGGACGAGCGCGCCCGCGATGACGACCCGCTGGCGCTGCCCGCCGGACAGCTCGTGCGGATAGCGCAGGAAGAAACGCTCCGGCGGGCGGAGGCCGGCCCTGGACAGGGCCTCGGCGACCGCCGTGCGCTCATCGCCGGCGTAGCCGTGGATGCGCAGCCCCTCGGCGACCGCGTCGTACACCGTGTGCCGCGGGTTGAGCGAGCCGCTGGGGTCCTGAAGAACCAGCTGGACGCGCTTGCGGTACGCCTTCAGAGACCGGCCGGAGTACTCCAGCGGACGGCCGTCGAAGGTGACCTGGCCCGCGGTCGGCTCGACCAGCCCCAGCAGCGAGCGGGCCAGGGTCGTCTTGCCGCAGCCGGACTCGCCGACCAGCGCGACGATCTCGCCGGGCCGGATGTCGAGGTCCACCCCGTCCACGGCGCGGGCCCGGGGCCCGCCGTGCCGGCCGGGAAAGGTGACGTACAGGCCCTGGGCACTCAGCAGGGGTGCCGTGGTGACGTCGGATGCCGTGGGGGACATGGTCATGGCGTGCCGGGCCTCGCTTCCTCCAGGGCGTCGGGATTCTCGCGTGCTTCGTTCGCCGGATCGCCGACCAGGACGCATGCCGCCCGGCGTTCCGGCCCCGCCTCCCGCAGCACCGGGTCCTCCTCGGCGCAGGACTCCAGGGCCACCGGGCACCGGGGGTGGAACGTGCAGCCGGACGGCAGCGCGGCCGGGTCGGGCGGGTCGCCCGCCAGCCCCTGCGGCGCGAACCGGGACGCCGGGTCGCCGATGCGCGGGAACGCGGCCGACAGCGCCTTGGCATACGGATGCCGGGCGTCCTCGTACACTTCGGCCGCCGGGCCCTCCTCGACCACCCGACCCGCGTACATCACCGCCAGCCGGTCGCAGGTGTCGGCGAGGACCGCCAGATCGTGACTGATCATGATCAGACCGAGGTCCTGGTCCGCCACGAGCTGCTCGATGAGCCGCAGGATCTGCGCCTGGATCATCACGTCGAGCGCGGTGGTCGGCTCGTCGGCGATGATCAGCCGGGGGTCGCAGGCCAGTGCCATGGCGATCATGACGCGCTGGCGCTGGCCGCCGGACAGTTCGTGCGGATAGGCGTCCGCGCGGGCCGCCGGGAGACCGACGTGCTCCAGCAGCTCGCCGGTCTTCTTCTTCGCCCCGGCCGGTGTCGCCTTCTTGTGCAGCAGGATCGGCTCGGCGATCTGGTCGCCGATGCGGTGCACGGCGTTGAGGGAGTGCATCGCGCCCTGGAAGACGACGGAGGCCCCGGCCCAGCGGACCGCCCGTACCCGGCCCCACTTCATCGTCAGCACGTCCTCGCCGTCGAGGAGTACCTCGCCGGTGATGCGCGTGCCCGTCGGCAGCAGCCGCAGCAGGGCCAGCGCCAGGGTGGACTTGCCGCAGCCGGACTCGCCGGCCAGGCCGAGCTTCTGGCCCGCGTCCAGGCGCAGGTCGACGCCGCGCACGGCGGCCGCCCCGCCCGCGTACGTCACCGTCAGGTCCCTGACGTCGAGCAGACTCAACGCGACACCCCCAGCCTGGGGTTGAGGACGGACTCCACGGCTCGTCCGCACAGCGTGAACGCCAGCGCCACCACGGCGATGGCGATGCCCGGCGGCACCAGGTACCACCAGTCCCCGGCACTGACCGCGCCCGCCTCCCGCGCGTCCTGGAGCAGCCCGCCCCACGACACGACCGTCGGGTCGCCCAGGCCGAGGAAGGCGAGTGTCGCCTCGGCGAGGATGGCCGAGGAGATGATCAGGGTCGTCTGGGCCAGCACCAGCGGCATCACATTGGGCAGGACGTGCCGGGACATGATGTGCCAGTGCCCGCCGCCGAGCGCCTTGGCCCGCTCGATGTACGGCCGGGTCTCCACCGCCAGCGTCTGGGCGCGCACCAGCCGGGCCGTGGTCGGCCAGGTGGTGACGCCGATGGCGATGACGATCGTGGTCAGCGAGCGGGACATCACGGTCGCCAGGGCGATCGCCAGCACCAGCGTCGGCATGACCAGGAACCAGTCGGTGATCCGCATCATCACCGTCGCGTACCAGCCCTTGAAGTGCCCGGCCGTCACCCCGATCAGCGTGCCGATCGCCACCGACAGCACGGCGGCGAGCAGCCCGACCAGCAGCGACACCCGCGAGCCCCAGATCACCAGGCCCAGCAGGTCACGGCCGAACTGGTCGGTGCCGAGCGGGAACCCGGCGCTCGGGCTCTGCATCGGACGCCCCGGCGCGTCGGTCACACTGCTCACGTCCGAGCCGACGAACAGCGGCGCGAACAACGCCAGCAGCGCGCACAGCGTGAGCGCGGTCAGGCCGTAGAGCCCCGCCCGCTCCGCGCGGTACTGGCGCCAGAAGCGGGCGACGGAGGCCCGGCGGCGCTGCCGGGCGAGGGCGCGCGGACTCAGGGTCGTCCCGGTCGTCGTCGTCATCGGGCCACCCGGGGGTCCAGCAGCGGATAGACCAGGTCGGCGAGGGTGTTCATCACGATCACCGCGGCGGCGAACACGAAGAACAGGCCCTGCACCAGCGGCAGATCGGGCACGCTCAGTGCCTGGTAGAACAGCCCGCCGAGCCCGGGCCAGGAGAACACCGTCTCCACGAGGATCACGCCCGCCACCGTCCGGCCGAGGTTGATGAAGATCAGGGTCACGGTCGGCAGCAGCGCGTTCGGCACGGCGTGCCGGCGCCGCACGAGATCGTCGCGCAGCCCCTTGGCCCGTGCGGTCGTCAGATAGTCGCTGCCCATCTCGTCCAGCAGCGCCGACCGTGTGACCAGCAGCGTCTGCCCGTACTCCACCGCCACCAGCGTCACCACCGGCAGCACCAGATGGTGTGCCACGTCGAGGACGTACGCGAAGCCCTCCTTGCCGCCCGACTCCATGCCGCCGGTGGGGAACATCCCGGGGAGCGGGCCGATGCCCACCGACAGCACGATGATCAGCAGCAGGCCGAGCCAGAAGGACGGGATGGAGTACAGCGTCAGCGCGAGACCGGTGTTGACCCGGTCCCCGAGCGTGCCGCGCCGCCACGCCGAGCGCGTGCCGAGGAAGATGCCCAGCGCGGTGTACAGGACGAAGGCGGTCCCGGTGAGCAGCAGGGTGTTCGGCAGTGCCTCGGTGATCTTGTCGACGACGGGCGAGCGGAACTGGTACGACGTCCCGAAGTCGCCGGTGAGCGCCTTGCCGCAGTAGTCGGTGAACTGCCGCCAGAGCGGCAGGTCGAGCCCGAACTCCCGGCGATAGGCGGCCAGCTGCTCGGCCGACACCTGACGGCCGCCCGTCATGGTCTTCACCGGGTCGCCGGGGATCAGCCGGAAGAGGAAGAAGCTGGTGACGAGCACGGCCAGCAGCGATACGGCCGCCCCGGCCACCTTGCCCGCCAGGTACCGCGGGTACGCGGAGCCCTTGCGTACCCGGGCCCCTGTCGCCGGCTCCCTCTCCTCGACCAGCGCGGGTGTCGCGTCAGCGGTCATGAGTACCCGCTCGCCCGCGCTACTCGCGCTCCTCGGCGGTGGCCCGCCGCCGCATGGCAGCGAATCCGCCGAGCCCGGCGAGGACGACGACACCGGCGACGATCGCGACCACGACCCCTGTCGACAAGGCGTTGTCCGACGACCCGCCGGAGTCCGCCGGGACCGCCGACCACCAGCTCCAGTAGCCGTCCTGGCCGTAGATGTTCCCCGCCTTCGCCGGCATGGTGGTGATCGACTTGATCTGGTCCGTCCGGTAGGCCTCGACCGCGTTCGGATACGCCATGACGTTCATGTACCCGAGGTCGTACAGCCGCGACTCCATCTGCTGGACGATGTCCGCCCGTTTGGCGGGGTCGTACTCGGCGAGCTGCCGGGCGTAGAGCTCGTCGTACTTCTTGTCGCAGATGAAGTTGTCGGTGGCCCCCGTGTCCTCCGGGGTCGCCGGGAGGGCACCGCAGGTGTGGATGGACATCACGAAGTCCGGGTCGGGGTTGACCGACCAGCCGTCGAACGCCAGGTCGTACTTCCCGGCGAGCCAGGGGTCGGTCACGTTGTCCAGGCAGTTGAGCTGGACGCCGATGCCGAGCTTGCCCCACCACTCCTGGAGGTACTTGCCGACCGCCTTGTCGTTCGGGTCGGTGGCGTGGCACAGCACGCGGTAGCTGATGGGCTTGCCGTCCTTGCCGACGCGCTTGCCGTCGCCGTTCTTCTTGTAACCCGCCTGGTCGAGCAGCCGGGCCGCCTCGGCCGGGTCGTACGCCAGCTTCTGGTCCGCGGACGGCTTCCAGTGGTACTGCGAGAAGCGCGGCGGGATGTAGCCCTCGCCCTCGACCGCATGTCCCTGGAACACCTTTTCGATGATGGCCTCGCGGTCGACGGCCATGAACAGCGCGTTGCGCACCCGCTGGTCCAGCAGGGAGGGGTGGCCGTCGCCGAACTTCTTGCCGTTCTTGGCCTTCGCGCCCGGGTTGGTGGCGAGGGCGTAGAAGCGGCGGCCGGGCGCGTCGTTGACCTGGATGTTCTCAGCGCCCTCCAGCGACGCCGCCTGAGCCGGCGTCAGGGACGGCGACCCCGCGACGAAGGACACCTCGCCCTTGCGCAGCGCCGACACCGCCGCGTCCTGGTCCTTGTAGTAGCGGAAGACGACCTCGTCGAACTTCGGCGTCCCGCGCCAGAACCCCTTGTTCGCCTCGAGCCGTACGTAGCTGTCGGCCTTGTAGTCGGTCAGCGTGAACGGCCCGTTCCCGACGACGGGGAAGCTCTTGTCGTTGTTGAACTCGGAGAAGTCCGAGACCTTCTCCCACACGTGCTTCGGCACGATCGGCACATCGAGGGACGTCATCGTGGCCTGCGGCTTCTTCAGCTCGATGACCAGCTCGGTGGGGCTCGGGGCCGTCACCTTCTTGAAGTTGCCGACGTAGCTGCCGTTCGCCGTGGCCGCGCCGTCGTCGGTCATCATCTTGTTGAACGTCCACGCCGCGTCCTCGGCGGTGGCCTGCTTTCCGTCCGACCACTTGGAGTTCGAGCGGATCGTGTACGTCCAGGTCAGCTTGTCCGGCGACGACTCCCACTTGGTGGCCAGGCCCGGGATGGCGTGGTTGTCCTTGGGGTCGTAGTTGGTCAGGTACTCGTACATGAGCCGGTGAATGCTCGTACTGAGCAGCCGGACCGCCAGGAACGGGCTGAGCGAGTCCACGCTCTGCGCCACCGCGACGGTCAGCACCTTGCCGTCGTCGGCCGCCCGGGCCTGCCGGGGCGCCGGATCGAGCGGGGTCGCGAGCCCGGCGGTGAGGGTGAGCGCGGCCGCCCCGGCCGCGGCGACGAGCCGGAGGCCGCGCGGGAGGCTGCGTGTCTGATCGTTCGTGCCCATGGTCGGACCTCGCGTCATCGCTCGGACGGGAAGGACGGGTTGATCAGCTGTCAGACGTTTGATGAGTGTGTATCAGCGGCCGTCTCCACCCGTCAACGGCGCGTTCACCCCTTGTGGCCTGCGGAAATAACGAATTGGCGAGCTTTCCGCACCCATTGGTCGAGACCACTGACGCCCTCCTGGCCAGGGGCTGGCAACGGATTTCGCCCTGAACGCGCCGAAGCCCGCGCCGAGTGGGAACGGCGCGGGCCAGGAAGGCGATCGGCCCCTCGAAAGGGGCCGATCGGGTGAGGCGATTACTGCGTCGGAGGCGGAGGCGGCGGGGTCTGCCCGTCGGGCTGAGCCGGGTAACCGGGCTGACCGGGCTGGCCCTGCTGGGGGTAGCCGTAGCCCGGCTGCGGGGGCGCGGCCGGGGGCTGCCCGGGCTGCGCGTACGGCTGCCCGGGCTGCGGCTGCTGCGGGTACGGCTGCTGGCCCTGCTGTGGGTACGGCGGCTGCCCCGCGCCCTGCGGATACGGCTGACCCGGCTGGGCCGGGGGCTGGCCCGGCTGGGGGTACGGCTGTCCGGGCTGGGCGTACGACTGGCCGGGCTGCGGCTGCTGCGGGTACGGGCCGGGCTGGCCGGGCAGCGGCGGGGCGGCCACCGGCGGCGGGTTGCCGTCGGAGGTCCACAGGCCGTGCGCCTGCTGGTGGCGGGTGAAGTCCTCGGCGATCAACGCCGCGAGGTTGAAGTACGCCTCCCGCACCTTCGGCCGCATCATGTCGAGGTTGACCTCGGCACCGGCGGAGAGATGCTCGTCGAACGGCACGACGACGACACCGCGGCAGCGCGTCTCGAAGTGCGACACGATGTCCTCGACCTTGATCATCTTGCCGGTCTCGCGCACACCGGAGATGACGGTGAGGGACCGCGAGACGAGGTCGGAGTACCCGTGCGCGGACAGCCAGTCCAGCGTCGTGCTCGCGCTGCTCGCACCGTCCACGGACGGGGTCGAGATGATGATGAGCTGGTCGGCGAGGTCCAGCACACCGCGCATGGCGCTGTAGAGCAGACCGGTACCGGAGTCGGTGAGGATGATCGGGTACTGCTTGCCCAGCACGTCGATCGCGCGCCGGTAGTCCTCGTCGTTGAAGGTCGTGGACACGGCCGGGTCGACGTCGTTGGCGATGATCTCCAGCCCGGACGGAGCCTGGGACGTGAAGCGCCGGATGTCCATGTACGAGTTGAGGTGCGGGATCGCCTGGACCAGGTCACGGATGGTGGCCCCGGTCTCCCGCCGCACGCGGCGCCCGAGGGTGCCGGCATCCGGGTTGGCGTCGATCGCGAGGATCTTGTCCTGCCGCTCGGTGGCGAGCGTCGAGCCGAGCGCGGTGGTCGTGGTCGTCTTGCCCACGCCGCCCTTGAGGCTGATCACGGCGATCCGGTAGCAGGACAGCACGGGCGTGCGGATCAGCTCCAGCTTCCGCTGCCGCTCGGCCTCCTCCTTCTTGCCGCCGATCTTGAACCGGCCGCCACCGGCCGCCGGACGGCTGCTCTTCGCCTTCTGCTTCTTGCTGTTGAGCAGCCGGTCGGACGACAGCTCCACCGCGGCGGTGTAACCGAGCGGGGCGGCCCCGGGGTTGGTCGGCTGCCGCTGGTCGTGCTGCATGGGCTGCGGCCAGGCGGCCCCGGTCCGCGGATCTACGGGCTGCTGCCCCGGATGCATCGGCTGCTCAGCCTGACCGGGGTACGGCGGCTGCGCCTGCGGCGGCACACCGGGCTGCGGCTGCGGTTGGGCCGGGGGCTGCTGGGGGAACCCGTATCCACCCTGCGGGTCGGGCCCCGCAGGAGCCGGCCCGCCCTGCTGCGGGAAGCCATAACCACCCTGCGCGTGGGGCGCGGGCGCCGGCGGGGTGCCGGGCTGCTGGGCCGGTGGCTGCTGCGCTGCCGGGGCCGGGGAGCCGGGGTGGGGGAAGCCGTAGCTGCCCTGGGGGTTGGGCGCGCCCGGGTGCGGGAAGCCGTAGCCGCCTTGCGCGTTCGGTGCGGGGGCAGGCGGGACCTCGGGCTGCTGGGCCGGCGGCTGCTGAGCGGCCGGGGCCGGGGAGCCGGGGTGGGGGAAGCCGTAGCTGCCCTGGGGGTTGGGCGCGCCCGGGTGCGGGAAGCCGTAGCCGCCTTGCGCGTTCGGTGCGGGGGCAGGCGGGACCTCGGGCTGCTGGGCCGGCGGCTGCTGGGCTGCCGGGGCGGGTGCGCCCTGCTGCGGGAACCCGTACCCGCCCTGCGGGTTCGGCGCGGGGGCCGGCGGGACCTCGGGCTGCTGGGCCGGCGGCTGCTGGGCTGCCGGGGCGGGTGGGCCCTGCTGCGGGAATCCGTAGCCACCCTGCGGGTTCGGCGCGGCCGGGGCCGGATCGCTCTGCTGCGGGAAGCCGTACCCGCCGGGCTGCGGTGCCGGCTGGGCGGGCGGCTGGTGCGGTGGCGTCGGCGCGGCCGGCTGGTTCCAGGCGGCGGGCGCGGGCTGCGGCGCATGCGGCTGGAACGGCGGCTGCTGGGCCGGTACCGACGGCTGGGGCGGCACGGGCGGCTGCCCCTGCGCGGCCGTCGGCTGCGGCTGAGCCGGCGTGTACGGGTCCGTGGGCTGTGCCTGCGGCTGCGCGGGCCACTGGCTCGCGGGCGCCGGTGCGGCCGGCTGGTACGACGGCGGCAGCGGCGGCACGCCCTGCGGGGCCGGGGGAGTCCAGGCGGGCGGGGCGTCGGACGCATCGGGCCCGGCGGCGTCCTGCGGAACGCTGTCCTCGGGAGCGGCATCCGCGGGCACGGCGTCCTCGGGAACGGCGTCCGCAGGCACGGCGTCCGAGGGCTCCGCGTCGGCGGGCTCGGGAGCAGCGGAGTCCTCATCCACGGTCACGGAGTCGGCTTCGGGAGCCGGGGGCGCCGGAGGCGCGGGCACCCAGTCCTGAGGTTCGTCATCCTGCGACACGGCCTCGTCGGGCTCGGCCTCCGCCGTATCTCCCGAAGCCGAGTCCTCGTCGTCCTCGTCTTCGTCCTCAGCCGCGTCCACCGCGTCCGCAGGCTCGGAGGAGACACCCTCACCGGCCTCATCGGCGTCGGCGGAGGGCGCACCCTCGACGTCACCGCCCGAGTCCTGGTCCTCGTCCCCGTCCTTGTCCTGCTCCTCGTCCACCGGCTCAAGCCGAGTCTCAGCCTCCGCCTCGGCGGCACGCTCCGCGATCTCCCGCTTCAGGGCGACGGCGGAGAAGCGCATCGTGGCACCGCTCTCCAGATCACCGTTCCCCGACTCGGCTCCCTCGGCCTCCTCGACTTCCTCGGCTTCCTCGACCTCTTCGGCAACCGGAGCGGCCGGAGTCGCCGGAACCTCCGAAGCGGCCGGAGCCACCGGCGGCTGCTCCGGAGTGGCGGGCGCGGCCGGGGCCTCCGGCGGAGCCGGCGGCGTCCACTGCGCCTGGTACCCACCCACGGGGATGTTCGGCAACGCCGTAGGAGAGGCCGGATCCGCCGCGGGCGTCTCGGGCCGCGCCTGGGACTGCGAGACCTGCGGCTCGAAGCCGCCCTTCATCGGAAGCCTGGGAACGGCGGCAGGACCCTCGCCGGAGGGCGCGGGCGGCGTGAAGGGCGTACCCGGCGCGGGCGCGGGAGGCGTGAACGGAGCGCCCGGAGCGGGCGGCGGCGCGGGCGGAGTGAAAGGCGCCCCGGGTGCCGGCGCCGGTGCCGGAGACGAACCGGAGTTCTGACCCGGAAGCGACGAGGTCCCGCCGGAGGCATTCGCGTGCGGCGGCGGAGTGAGCCCCGGCAGCGGCGGCACCGGCCCCTTCGGCGCCCCGGAGCCCCCGGAGTTCGCGGGCGCCCCGGAAGCGCTGGAGTCCTCGGACGCACCCGCCCCCTGCCCCGAGCTCGAACTCGCCGAGGCGTTCTGCGTGTACCAGGCGGGCGGCGCGTAGTCGATGGTGAACTCGCCCGTCACCTCTGCTGCGGACTCCGCGTCGGGCTGGTCATCGCCGGGTGTCGCCCAGCCCCCGCGGATCCCGTCCCGATCGCTGCTCACAGTGTTCCTCCTGGTGTGGTCGAGCACCCTCATGCCGTGCTGGGGCGACCCTTGCTGTCGTCCGAGGTCGTCCGAATCCACAAACTCCCCCGTTTCCCCCTGGGACCCCGACGCCCACTCCACGGGTTCTGACGTCGTGCCCCGTCCCAGCCTAATCACCACAAGCCCCACCTCGGCAGGCCCGTCCACCCCCGAGCACCCGTCCGTCACGTCACAACCCGCCCGGAAGGTGCCCAGAACTGACATACGCAGCAGTCACTTTGGTGAACGAAAAGGGCGATACCTGTGAAGAATGTCGAACCACCTTGCCGCGCAGGCGGCTTGAGGGGCGCAGGCCTGGCCGCGGAAAGCGACGAGGGGTGAGCCAGCAGTCGCCCACCCCTCGTCAACCCGCCGGACCTACTGCCCGGCTTGCGGCCCTCCGTCGTGCGCCCCCGGTTCCAGATCGAACTCGCCGTCCCGCGCCCCCAGCACGAACGCCCGCCACTCCGCCTCCGTGTAGCGCAGCACCGTGTCCGGGTCGAGCGAGGACCGCATGGCAACGGCCCCCTCGGGCAGGTACGCGATCTCGACCCGCTCCTCGTGCTCCTCGGTGCCCGGGGCGCTGTGCCACTCGACCCCCGAGATGTCGAGGGCGTAGAGCTCGTCCCGCTCCCGCTCCTTGCGTGCCTTGATCTCCTCAGCCGTCTCCGCCATGCCGCAGCGACCCCTTCCCGACGTACCCGTTCCCGAAGTGCGGATCATCGGCATACGGACGATCCGAACCCGCTCACCCTAGTGGCCGCCAACGCCCAGGCCGGGAGGTTCGGAGACCAGGGCAAAGACGCCCCTGACCGCCTGGTACCCTGGTCGACGGCCGTTTGTGTACGCACCTCCGGAGCTCACCGCCCTGGAGGCCGCGCCCAGCGGATCCCCGCCTCCCGAGTAACGGAAGCTCCCCCGAGACACAGACCGGGGGCACTCGATGGCCATCACAGACTACGAGGAGTACGCGTGCCGCTCGACGCCGCTACGAAGAAGCAGATCATCACCGAGTTCGGCCAGAAGGAGGGCGACACCGGCTCCCCCGAGGTCCAGGTCGCCATGCTCTCGCGCCGCATCTCGGACCTGACCGAGCACCTCAAGACCCACAAGCACGACCACCACTCCCGCCGTGGCCTGCTGATTCTGGTGGGTCAGCGTCGCCGCCTTCTCCAGTACCTGGCGAAGAAGGACATCCAGCGCTTCCGTGCGCTGGTCGACCGCCTCGGCATCCGCCGTGGTGCGGCGGGCGCCAAGTAAGACGTCGTGAGGGGAGCGGTTCCCGGGGAAAGGGGACCGCTCCCTTTGCTGTACGTGCGGAGTGTCACCACCGCTTTGTAGTGTGGTAGCACAACGCATGTCGTACGACACAGGACGTACGACACAGAACGAGGAGAAGCGCACCTAGCCGCCGCCGGTCCTCGGTAGTGGCCCCCGGGGGAATGCGAGCCCCGGGTGCTTCGATCGAAGACCGGCCCGCACAGCACGGCGCGCTCTCCGCAACCGTCTCCCTGCCACACGGGCAGCAGGAGACGAAGACGAGGAGATAACGCTAGTGGAGAACGAGACCCACTACGCCGAGGCCGTCATCGACAACGGCGCCTTCGGCACCCGCACCATCCGCTTCGAGACGGGCCGCCTGGCCAAGCAGGCCGCCGGTTCCGCCGTGGCGTACCTGGACGACGACACCATGGTGCTGTCGGCCACCACCGCCTCCAAGAACCCCAAGGACCAGCTCGACTTCTTCCCGCTCACGGTGGACGTCGAGGAGCGGATGTACGCCGCCGGCAAGATCCCCGGCAGCTTCTTCCGCCGTGAGGGCCGTCCCTCCGAGGACGCGATCCTCACCTGCCGCCTGATCGACCGCCCGCTGCGCCCCTCCTTCAAGAAGGGCCTGCGCAACGAGATCCAGGTCGTCGCCACGATCATGGCGCTCAACCCCGACCACCTGTACGACGTCGTGGCGATCAACGCCGCCTCCGCGTCCACGCAGCTGGCCGGCCTGCCCTTCTCCGGCCCGATCGGCGGCGTCCGCGTCGCGCTGATCCGCGGCCAGTGGGTGGCCTTCCCGACGCACACCGAGCTCGAGGACGCCGCCTTCGACATGGTCGTCGCCGGCCGTGTCCTGGAGGACGGCGACGTCGCGATCATGATGGTCGAGGCCGAGGCCACCGACAAGACCATCAAGCTGGTCGAGGGCGGTGCCGAGGCGCCGACCGAGGAGGTCGTCGCCGCCGGTCTGGACGCCGCGAAGCCCTTCATCAAGGTCCTCTGCAAGGCCCAGTCGGACCTCGCCGCCAAGGCCGCCAAGCCGACCGGCGAGTTCCCGATCTTCCTGGACTACCAGGACGACGTTCTCGAGGCCCTCACCGCCGCCGTCAAGCCGGAGCTCGCCTCCGCGCTGACCATCGCCGGCAAGCAGGAGCGCGAGTCCGAGCTGGACCGCGTCAAGGCGCTCGCCGCCGAGAAGCTCCTGCCGGAGTTCGAGGGCCGCGAGAAGGAGATCTCCGCCGCGTACCGCTCGCTGACCAAGACCCTGGTCCGTGAGCGCGTCATCAAGGAGAAGAAGCGCATCGACGGCCGCGGTGTCACCGACATCCGCACCCTCGCCGCCGAGGTCGAGGCCATCCCGCGCGTCCACGGCTCCGCCGTGTTCGAGCGTGGTGAGACCCAGATCCTGGGCGTCACCACCCTGAACATGCTCCGCATGGAGCAGCAGCTGGACACCCTCTCCCCGGTGACCCGCAAGCGCTACATGCACAACTACAACTTCCCGCCGTACTCCACCGGCGAGACGGGCCGCGTCGGCTCCCCGAAGCGCCGCGAGATCGGCCACGGCGCCCTCGCCGAGCGCGCCCTGGTGCCGGTCCTGCCGACGCGCGAGGAGTTCCCCTACGCGATCCGCCAGGTCTCCGAGGCGCTGAGCTCGAACGGCTCGACGTCCATGGGCTCGGTCTGCGCCTCCACCATGTCGCTGCTGAACGCCGGTGTGCCCCTGAAGGCCCCCGTCGCCGGTATCGCCATGGGCCTGATCTCCCAGGAGATCGAGGGCGAGACGCACTACGTCACCCTCACCGACATCCTCGGTGCGGAGGACGCCTTCGGCGACATGGACTTCAAGGTCGCGGGCACGAAGGACTTCGTGACCGCCCTCCAGCTCGACACCAAGCTGGACGGCATCCCGGCCTCCGTCCTGGCCGCCGCCCTCAAGCAGGCTCGTGACGCCCGCCTCCACATCCTCGACGTGATGATGGAAGCGATCGACACGCCGGACGAGATGTCCCCGAACGCCCCGCGGATCATCACCGTCAAGATCCCCGTGGACAAGATCGGTGAGGTCATCGGCCCCAAGGGCAAGATGATCAACCAGATCCAGGAGGACACCGGCGCCGAGATCACCATCGAGGACGACGGCACCATCTACATCGGTGCCGCCGACGGCCCCTCCGCCGAGGCCGCTCGTACGACGATCAACGGCATCGCCAACCCGACCATGCCGGAGGTCGGCGAGCGCTACCTGGGTACGGTCGTGAAGACCACCACCTTCGGCGCGTTCGTGTCGCTGCTCCCGGGCAAGGACGGTCTGCTGCACATCTCGCAGATCCGCAAGCTCGCCGGCGGCAAGCGCGTGGAGAACGTCGAGGACGTCCTCGGTGTGGGCCACAAGGTCCAGGTCGAGATCGCCGAGATCGACTCCCGCGGCAAGCTCTCCCTCATCCCCGTGATCGAGGGCGAAGAAGACGCAGAGACGAAGGACGACACCGACAAGTGACGTCGAGCAGCTCGACGGCGACGGCCCGCATCTCCTCGGAGGCGCGGGCCGTCGCCCGTACCCAAACCTTGATCAAGGGCACCAACGGCATCGGCACGGTCCGCAAGACCACCCTGCCCGGCGGCCTGCGCATCGTCACCGAGACCCTGCCCTCGGTCCGCTCCGCGACCTTCGGCATCTGGGCACACGTCGGCTCCCGCGACGAGACGCCGGCTCTGAACGGCGCCACGCACTACCTGGAGCACCTGCTCTTCAAGGGCACCGACCGCAGGTCCGCCCTGGACATCTCCGCCGCGATCGACGCGGTCGGCGGCGAGATGAACGCCTTCACGGCGAAGGAGTACACGTGCTACTACGCGCGCGTGCTCGACACCGACCTGCCCCTCGCCATCGACGTCGTCTGCGACATGCTGACGGGCTCCCGCATCCTCGAGGAGGACGTCGACGTCGAGCGGGGCGCGATCCTCGAAGAGATCGCCATGACCGAGGACGACCCGGGCGACTGCGTGCACGACCTGTTCGCGCACACGATGTTCGGCGACAACCCCCTCGGCCGCCCGGTCCTCGGCACGGTCGACACGGTCAACGCCCTCACCGCCGACCGCATCCGCCGCTTCTACAAGAAGCACTACGACCCGACCCACCTCGTGGTCGCCTGCGCGGGCAACGTCGACCACGCCAAGGTCGTACGGCAGGTCCGCGCCGCCTTCGAGAAGGCCGGTGCCTTCAAGGAAGCGGGCGCCGAGCCCGTCGCCCCGCGCGGTGGCCGCCGCGCCCTGCGCACCGCGGGCCGTCTGGAGCTGATCGACCGCAAGACCGAGCAGGCGCACGTCGTGCTCGGCATGCCGGGCCTGTCCCGCACGGACGAGCGGCGCTGGGCCATGGGCGTGCTCAACACCGCGCTCGGCGGCGGCATGTCGTCCCGCCTCTTCCAGGAGGTGCGCGAGAAGCGCGGCCTGGCCTACAGCGTGTACTCGTACACCTCCGGCTTCGCCGACTGCGGCCTGTTCGGCGTGTACGCCGGATGCAGGCCCTCGCAGGTGCACGACGTGCTGAAGATCTGCCGCGACGAACTCGACCAGGTCGCTGAGCACGGCCTGTCCGACGACGAGATCGGGCGCGCCATCGGCCAGCTCCAGGGCTCCACGGTCCTCGGCCTCGAGGACACCGGCGCGCTGATGAACCGCATCGGCAAGAGCGAGCTGTGCTGGGGCGAGCAGATGTCCGTCGACGACATGCTGGCCCGGATAACGTCGGTCACCCCGGACGACGTCCGCTCGGTCGCCCGCGAGATCCTGGGACGGCGGCCTTCCCTGTCGGTCATCGGCCCGCTGAAGGACAAACAGGCGGCCCGCCTGCACGACGCTGTCGCCTGACGAACCCCCTGGTGAAGGAAGCACAAGAGATGAGCAAGCTGCGCGTGGCGGTCCTCGGTGCCAAGGGCCGGATCGGCTCGGAAGCCGTTCGAGCCGTCGAGGCCGCCGAGGACATGGAACTGGTCGCCGCCCTGGGCCGGGGCGACAAGCTGGAGACGCTGGCCGAGACCGGCGCCCAGGTCGTGGTCGAACTGACCACGCCCGACTCGGTCATGGCCAACCTCGACTACTGCGTACGCCACGGCATCCACGCGGTCGTCGGCACCACCGGCTGGACCGACGAGCGCCTCGCGCAGCTGAAGGGCTGGCTGGACCGGTCACCGCAGACGGGTGTGCTCATCGCGCCGAACTTCTCCATCGGGGCCGTCCTGACCATGAAGTTCGCGCAGCTCGCCGCCCCGTACTTCGAGTCCGTCGAGGTCGTCGAGCTGCACCACCCGAACAAGGTGGACGCCCCCTCCGGCACCGCCACGCGCACCGCCCAGCTCATCGCCGAGGCCCGCCGCGAAGCCGGCACCGCCCCGGCCCCCGACGCCACGACCACCGCCCTGGACGGCGCCCGCGGTGCCGACGTCGACGGCGTCCCGGTGCACGCCGTCCGGCTGCGCGGGCTGCTGGCCCACCAGGAGGTCCTGCTCGGCGCCGAGGGCGAGACCCTGACGGTCCGGCACGACTCGCTCCACCACAGCAGCTTCATGCCGGGCATCCTGCTCGGTGCCCGCCGTGTGGGGAGTGTTCCTGGCCTGACCTTCGGCCTGGAACACTTCCTGGACCTGAGCTGAGCCGCTGACCGTCATGCGCGCGAAGCTCACCTACGCCCTCACGGCCGCCGTCCTGGTCGTCTACTTCGTCCTGGTCGGCAGCCGCGGCCTGCTGCTCATCGAGACCGGCACGCCCCTCACCGTCACGTTCGGCGTCGCGGTGCTGATCCTGCCGGTCATCGGCCTGTGGTTCCTGTGGAAAAACACGCAGTTCGTCCGCAGGGCCAACCAGCTCGCCGCCGAACTCGACGCCGAGGGCGGTCTGCCGGTCGACGAACTGAAGCGCCTCCCCAGCGGGCGCATCGACCGGGACTCGGCCGACGAGGTCTTCGCCCGGCGCAAGGCCGAGACGGAGGCCGCACCGGGCGACTGGCGCACCTGGTTCCGCCTGGCCGTCGCCTACCACGACGCCCGTGACACCCCGCGCGCCCGCAAGGCGATGCAACGCGCGATCGCCCTGCACGACGGCAAGCAGCCCGAAGCCGCTTGAGCGGCACCCCCACATGCCGGCGGGGCCGGACCGCGCACGGTCCGGCCCCGCCGGCATGTCACCAGGACGTCAGCGCTGGACGTACTCGTCGGCCCATGCCTCCACCGCGTCGGCCGCCCGCTCGAAGGCCTCCGTCCGGCCCAGGAAGTCCGCGTTGTGCGTCGTCAGCAGCGGCGGCACACCGTCCGCGGCCTGTCCCCGCCGGACGAGCAGCAGCGCCTGACCCTGCAAGGTCCGGGGGAGCCCCAGCCAGCGCACCGGCTGCTGCACCGTACGCACCGAGACGACCTGCGCCCAGGGCGCCGTACGCGTCGCGAGGAAACCCACGTACCGCAGCCCGCGCGCGCTCACCCACACGCCCATGCGCAGCAGCCGCAGCGCCCCGGCGATGACGAGTAGCGCCAGAGCGAAGACCAGCCCGGCCGAGGCCGGTTCGGCCGTCGCCGCGATGATGACCGCGGCGAACAGCACGAACGAGGCGAGCAGCAGCGCCAGCGCCGCCGCCCCCACCCGCCAGGGCCCGGGGCGGTACGGCCGCCGCCAGGTGTCACGGTCTTCGTGCGGCAGCGGAACGTCGTCCGCCGTGTCGAAGACGCGGTCGGCCGTCAGGAAGGGCAGGGGCACGGCGGGTCCTCACTCGATCCATGCGTGGGCTGTGCCCGGTGAGGCTACCGATCTGTTCTGACGGCCACCACCGCCAGGGGGCCGGATGGAGTCAGCGCCGGCCCGCGGTGGCTCAGCGGTTCTGGGATGCCTGCGACTGCTGCGGATGCGAGTCCGGGCGATCGACCGTCAGCGCGGGTGTCCCGATGACCAGGGAACCCACGAGCCCCGCCACGATGGTCAGGCCCATCAGCCAGCGCCCGGCCTGCTGGCTGACCGAGAGCCGCTCACGCGGTGGGGGAGTGATATTGCTGCGGAACCTGTCGGCCTCGGCGACGAAGGCAAACGGTACGGGTTCACGCCGACCGAACATCAGGGGTGCTTCTCCTTCGGAGTGGAACGGATCACTTTCATCAGTAGAGACGAAAGAACTCCCTCAGAGGTGCCCCGTTTCACCGACTTCATTGCAGCGCGTCACTAAACGTAGAGTGGCGTCGCCAAGAGACGCGATGGGAAGGCCCTGCGAACCGTGACCCAGACCCCCGACGACGACTTCAAGATCGACTTGCGCGGTGATGTCACCGTTGAGCTGGTAAAACACAGCGCGGCCGACTCCGACGTGCTGTTCGCGGCACGGGTTTCCACGCTGGGGGAGCTGTCCCTTGAGGAGCTGCAGAAGGACCCTGAGCGCTCGAAGGGCCTGATCAACTTCCTCATGCGGGACCGGCACGGCAGCCCGTTCGAGCACAACTCCATGACCTTCTTCGTGAACGCGCCGATCTTCGTCTTCCGCGAGTTCATGCGGCACCGCGTCGGCTGGTCGTACAACGAGGAGAGTGGCCGCTACCGGGAGCTCCAGCCGGTCTTCTACGTTCCGGACGCCTCCCGGAAGCTGATCCAGCAGGGGAGGCCGGGCAAGTACGAGTTCGTCGAGGGCAGTCCCGAGCAACACCAGCTCGTCGGCGAGGCCATGGAGGATTCCTACCGCCAGGCCTACCGGAAGTACCGGCAGATGCTCGCCGCCGGCGTCGCCCGCGAGGTCGCCCGCGCGGTCCTCCCGGTCGGCCTGTACTCCTCGATGTACGCCACCTGCAACGCCCGCTCGCTGATGCACTTCCTCGGCCTGCGCACTCAGCACGAGCTGGCCAAGGTCCCGTCCTTCCCGCAGCGTGAGATCGAGATGGTGGGCGAGAAGATGGAGGCCGAGTGGGCCCGGCTCATGCCGCTCACCTACGCCGCCTTCAACGCGAACGGACGCGTGGCGCCGTAACGCGGCTCGTTTCCCCGACGAGGCACAGATGTACGGTTCAGCCGTGCGAAGTGTCCGTATTGCGGCATTTCGAGAAGTTCACTTAGCCTGATCGAACGGGTCCGGCACTGCTTGAACCCCCGAGCAGGCAGTGCCGGGCTCCACCTTTGTCACGACTTGTCGCCTGCCCCTAGGGCAGACCCGGTCCTGAGCAACGAGTAGCGTGTAACCCATGGCTCCGACCTCCACTCCGCAGACCCCCTTCGGGCGGGTCCTCACCGCCATGGTCACGCCCTTCACGGCGGACGGCGCACTCGACCTCGACGGCGCGCAGCGGCTCGCCACCCACCTGGTGGACGCAGGCAACGACGGCCTGATCATCAACGGGACCACCGGCGAGTCCCCGACCACCAGCGACGCGGAGAAAGCGGATCTCGTACGGGCGGTCCTGGAGGCCGTGGGCGACCGCGCCCACGTCGTGGCCGGCGTCGGCACGAACGACACCCACCACAGCATCCAACTCGCCCGCGCGGCGGAGCGCACCGGCGCACACGGCCTGCTCCTCGTGACGCCGTACTACAACAAGCCCCCGCAAGAGGGCCTCTACCGGCACTTCACGGCCATCGCCGACGCCGCCGGACTGCCGGTCATGCTCTACGACATCCCCGGCCGCAGCGGCGTCCCGATCAACACCGAGACGCTCGTCCGCCTCGCCGAGCACCCCCGCATCGTCGCCAACAAGGACGCCAAGGGCGACCTCGGCCGCGCGAGCTGGGCCATCGCCACCTCCGGCCTCGCCTGGTACTCCGGCGACGACATGCTGAATCTCCCCCTGCTCTCCGTCGGCGCGGTCGGTTTCGTCTCCGTCGTCGGGCATGTGGTCACTCCCGAGCTGCGCGCCCTGGTCGAGGCGTACACCTCGGGCGATGTCCAGAAGGCCACCGAGATCCACCAGAAGCTGCTCCCCGTCTACACGGGCATGTTCCGCACCCAGGGCGTGATGACGACCAAGGCGGCGCTCGCCCTCAAGGGCCTGCCCGCCGGGCCGCTGCGCGCCCCCATGGTCGAGTGCGCGCCCGAAGAGATCGAGCAACTCAAGATCGATCTTGCCGCCGGCGGGGTACAGCTCTGACACCAGACTTCGCGCGGAACCCCCGCGCGCGTGCTTCACAACTGAATAAGCGGGCCACCGGTGCCCGCGCACCCCACACAGACAACTGCTTCTGCACGAACGTCACGCGCGCCACGTGCCCTACCGGTACGTGGCGCGTGTGGTGAGGAGAGTCTTTTGAGTCATCCGCATCCCGAACTCGGCCCGCCCCCGCCGCTCCCCGAAGGCGGCCTGCGCGTCACCCCGCTCGGCGGTCTCGGTGAGATCGGCCGCAACATGACGGTCTTCGAGTACGGCGGCCGCCTGCTGATCGTCGACTGCGGAGTGCTCTTCCCCGAGGAGGAGCAGCCCGGAATCGACCTGATCCTGCCGGACTTCTCGTCCATCAGGGACCGCCTCGACGACATCGAGGGCATCGTCCTCACGCACGGCCACGAGGACCACATCGGCGGCGTCCCCTTCCTCCTGCGCGAGAAGCCGGACATCCCGCTGATCGGCTCCAAGCTGACCCTCGCCCTCATCGAGGCCAAGCTCCAGGAGCACCGCATCCGCCCGTACACCCTCGAGGTGGCGGAAGGACACCGCGAGCGCATCGGCCCCTTCGACTGCGAGTTCGTCGCGGTCAACCACTCCATCCCGGACGCGCTGGCCGTGGCCATCCGCACCCCCGCGGGCATGGCGGTCCACACCGGCGACTTCAAGATGGACCAGCTCCCGCTGGACAGCCGCCTCACCGACCTCCACGCGTTCGCACGTCTGAGCGAAGAGGGCATCGACCTCCTCCTCTCGGACTCGACGAACGCCGAGGTCCCGGGGTTCGTCCCGCCCGAGCGCGAGATCTCCAACGTTCTGCGCCAGGTCTTCGCCGGTGCCCGCAAGCGCATCATCGTCGCGAGCTTCGCCAGCCATGTGCACCGCATCCAGCAGATCCTGGACGCGGCGCACGAGTACGGCCGCCGGGTCGCCTTCGTCGGCCGCTCCATGGTCCGCAACATGGGCATCGCGCGCGACCTGGGCTATCTGAAGGTCCCCCCGGGCCTGGTCGTGGACGTCAAGACGCTCGACGACCTCCCGGACAGCGAGGTGGTCCTGGTCTGCACGGGCTCCCAGGGCGAGCCCATGGCGGCGCTCTCCAGGATGGCCAACAGAGACCACCAGATCCGCATCGTCCAGGGCGACACGGTGATCCTGGCCTCGTCCCTGATCCCCGGCAACGAGAACGCGGTCTACCGCGTGATCAACGGCCTCACCCGCTGGGGCGCCAACGTGGTCCACAAGGGCAATGCCAAGGTCCACGTCTCCGGCCACGCCTCCGCGGGCGAGCTGCTGTACTTCTACAACATCTGCCGACCGAAGAACCTCATGCCGGTGCACGGCGAATGGCGCCACCTGCGCGCCAACGCCGAGCTGGGCGCCCTGACCGGTGTCCCGCACGACCGCATCGTCATCGCCGAGGACGGAGTGGTCGTCGACCTCATCGAGGGCAAGGCGAAGATCTCCGGCAAGGTCCAGGCGGGCTATGTCTACGTCGACGGCCTCTCGGTCGGCGATGTGGGCGAGCCGGCCCTCAAGGACCGCAAGATCCTCGGCGACGAGGGCATCATCTCGGTCTTCGTGGTCATCGACTCGTCCACCGGAAAGATCACCGGCGGCCCGCACATCCAGGCCCGCGGTTCCGGCATCGAGGACTCCGCCTTCGGCGACGTGGCACCCCGGATCACGGAGGTGCTCGAACGATCCGCCCAGGACGGCGTGGTCGAACCCCACCAGCTCCAGCAGCTCGTTCGCCGCACGCTGGGCAAGTGGGTCTCGGACAACTACCGGCGCCGACCGATGATCCTGCCTGTGGTCGTGGAGGTCTGACGGGCCGTCGGGCCCGAACAGGCGCCAACTGGGAGCGGGCTCCTCGATTTGCATCGAGGAGCCCCGCTCCAGTAGGTTTACAACTCCTCCCGACGGGGCACCCGGCCAACTCAGCGCCGGGGATCATGCTCCGGCCGAGGGAGGGGAAATTCGACTCAGAAACTTCTGATAAAGTCGGAACCGCCGGAAAGGGAAACGCGGAAGCGGGAACCTGGAAAGCACCGAGGAAATCGGATCGGAAAGATCTGATAGAGTCGGAAACGCAAGACCGAAGGGAAGCGCCCGGAGGAAAGCCCGAGAGGGTGAGTACAAAGGAAGCGACCGTTCCTTGAGAACTCAACAGCGTGCCAAAAGTCAACGCCAGATATGTTGATAC
>NZ_JBSHKH010000059.1:0-46498 GCF_053643595.1 Streptomyces sp. NPDC055506
GGTCACTGATCTTGCAAACGTTGGCGGCCTCGTCGAGGATCGCGAGCATCGGCGGGTCCAGGCGCCCGCGGCCGGGGTAGAACCAGACGCATCGGAACCGACGGGCCGGAAGGAACGCGATGCTGCCGGGAACCTCCCCGAACGCGACGGTGCTCGACTCCGCCACCCGCGACCGGACCCGCGTCCTGCTGCTGGTCAGCCTCTCCGGACGGCTCCGCCCCGGGGACACCGGCCTCGGCGCCCTCGTCGACCGCTACGACTACGGCCGCTTCGCCTCGCACCTGATGACCAGCCAGGACGTGCTCCCCGTCCCGGTCCTCGACGAACAGGTCGCGCCCCGCCGGCTGCGGCTGCCGCAGGGCGACCACGGCCTCGGGCTCGCGTCCCTGCGGATCCTCGTCGTCACCACCCCGCGCGGCGACGCCACCCTGGTCGTGGACTGCGCCTTCGCGGGCGAGACCACGGCAGGCGACCTCGCCGCCTGGCTGGCCACGACCTGCTTCGACCGGGAGCGCATCGAACTCGACGACCGCCCGCTCCTCCAGACCCTGACCGAGCAGCTCGGCCGCCCGCTCGCCCTCGGCCAGAACGTGCACCAACTCGTCTTCCCCGGCGGCCGGTTACAGCGCGAACTGCTCAGCGCCGACGAGGCCCGCAAGGCGATCCTGCTGAACGAGATCGTCTACCGCGGCCGGATGCCCTGGAACCCCGCCACGCCCTACGACGCGAGCCTCGCACCGCACCTCAGGAACCACGGCCTCACCCTGTCCGCCCTCGGCCGGGGCGTCTCCGTCCAGGCCGGCTGGGCCCCGCACGTCGAGAACGGCCTGATGCTCGTCGCCGTCGGCATGGTCTCCGCCCTCGCCGTGCTCCAGCGCACCCGGCTCGCCGCCTTCGCGATGATGAAGGCCAACGAGCAGGCCCTCACCGACTCGCCCACCGAGATCCGCTCCCTGATCTCCCGTCTCTCCGCGGGCGTCAACGAACTCCAGCTGGACCTCGCCTTCGGCGTCGAGGCCTACGTCGACAGCCTGCTGATCCCCGAGATGGTGATGGAGGCCTTCCAGTCCTCGCAGCGCGACGCCCTCGGCATCCGCGACAGCCTGGAGAACTCGGCCCGCATGGTCGAGCGCCTGACCTCGGTGATCAGCGCCCGCTCCGCCGCCCTGGACGCCGAACTCGCCGAGCGCGACGAGCGCCGCGACCGCACCGTGTCCGGCCTCGTCGCCGCCGCCACGCTGATCGCCCTGCCGCCGACCCTGCTGCTGGCCTTCTTCGGCGTGAACGGCACCGACGTCGACGACCACCGCTCCATCCTCGACCTGCGCGCCTACGGCACGGCCTACGCGCTGGCCTGGCTCCCCTTCGTCGTCCTCGTCGTGATCGGATACGTCCTGCTCAGACGCATCAGCACCCGCTCCGGCTCACTGCTGCCCACGTCCGGCGACGACGCCGTACCCGTACCGCCCCCACGCCCGCCCTCCGGGAGCCCCCGACCATGACGCCACGCCCCGCCGTCTCCGCCCACCGGGGCGGCTCCGAGCGCGCCGACGCCGCCACCTGGGAGGCGTACAAGGACGCGCTGGAGTCCGGCGCGGAGTACGTCGAGTTCGACATCCGCCGCACGGCCGACGGTGTCCTCGTCGTCTACCACGACCCCCGGGTCGGGCCCACCGGCCCGCCGCTGTCCCGGCTGACGCACGCCGAGCTGAGCGAGCGGGCCGGATACGACGTGCCCGTGGTGGACGAGGTCATGGCGCTGATCGCCGGGAGACTGGTGGCCCACCTGGACCTCAAGGAGGTGGGCTACGAGCGGGACGTGGTCGACCGGGCGGTGGCCCTGCTCGGCACGGACGGACTCGTCGTCACGACGCTGGAGGACCGTTCCCTCGCCGCCGTGACACAGGCCTTCCCCGGGGTGCGCACCGCGCTGTCCCTGGGGCGCGACCGCAAGGAGCTGGCCCTGGCCCGGCTGCCCGGGACCCGGCTGAGCGAGCTGTTCCCCGCCCGCCGGATCCGCGCCTGCGGGGCCCACGGCGTCGCCGTGCACCAGCGACTGGCCAGGACCACCGTGCTGCGCGAGGCGACCCGGCGCGGCCTGTTCACCATGGTGTGGACGGTCAACGACGACACCCTGATGCGGGCGTTCCTCGCCCACCCGCGCGTGGACGTGCTGGTCACGGACCGGCCCCGGCGCGCCGTGACCCTGCGCGGGCCCATCACCCCTTCGCGCCATTGACAACAGCGCACTCAAGTTTTGTGCTGGAAAGTAGGGAATGAGCGGGGAGTGAGCGGGGGAGTGCCCTGACGGAAGGGGACGGCGATGGGACGAGCGGTCGGGATCGACCTGGGGACCACGAACTCGGTGGTGGCCGTGCTGGAGGGCGGTGAGCCCACGGTCATCGCCAACGCGGAGGGGGCCAGAACCACGCCCTCGGTCGTGGCGTTCGCCAAGAACGGCGAGGTGCTGGTGGGGGAGGTCGCCAAACGGCAGGCCGTGACGAACGTCGAGCGCACCGCCCGATCGGTCAAGCGCTACATGGGCGACGCGAGCTGGCGTTTCCCGGACCAGGGCGATGTGGACGGCACCCGCTACCGGGCGCAGGAGCTGTCCGCCCGGGTGCTGCAGAAACTGAAGCGGGACGCGGAGTCCTACCTCGGCGAGGACGTCACCGACGCGGTGATCACCGTCCCGGCCTACTTCGACGACCATCAGCGGCAGGCGACCAAGGAGGCCGGGGAGGTCGCGGGCCTGAAGGTGCTGCGGATCATCAACGAGCCGACGGCGGCGGCGCTGGCCTACGGGCTGGACAAGGAGAACGACCAGACGGTCCTCGTCTTCGACCTCGGCGGCGGCACCTTCGACGTGTCGCTGCTGGAGATGGGCGAGGGCGTCATCGAGGTGAAGGCCACCAACGGCGACACCCACCTCGGCGGCGACGACTGGGACCAGCGGATCGTCGACTACCTCGTCAAGCGCTTCAAGGGCCAGTACGGCGTCGATCTCGGCAACGACAAGATGGCCGTGCAGCGGCTGCGGGAGGGCGCCGAGAAGGCCAAGATCGAGCTGTCCAGCTCCACCGAGACGACGATCAACCTGCCCTACATCACGGCCTCCGCCGAAGGGCCGCTGCATCTCGACGAGAAGCTGACCCGGGCCCAGTTCCAGGAGCTCACCGCCGATCTGCTCGACCGCTGCAAGGCGCCCTTCCACCAGGCGGTCGACGACGCCGGGGTCAAGCTCTCCACGGTCGACCACGTGATTCTCGTCGGCGGCTCGACCCGGATGCCCGCGGTGACCGAGCTGGTCAAGGAACTCACCGGCAAGGAGCCCCACAAGGGCGTCAACCCCGACGAGGTCGTGGCGCTCGGTGCCGCGCTCCAGGCGGGCGTCATGCGCGGCGACGTCAAGGACGTGCTGCTGCTCGACGTCACCCCGCTGTCCCTGGGCATCGAGACCAAGGGCGGCATCATGACGAAGCTCATCGAGCGCAACACGACCATTCCGACCCGGCGTTCGGAGATTTTCACGACGGCGGCCGACAACCAGCCCTCGGTCGGCATCCAGGTCTACCAGGGCGAACGGGAGATCGCCGCCTACAACAAGAAGCTCGGCGTCTTCGATCTGACGGGCCTGCCGCCGGCACCGCGGGGCGTGCCGCAGATCGAGGTGGCCTTCGACATCGACGCCAACGGCATCATGCACGTCTCCGCCAAGGACATGGCGACCGGCCGCGAACAGAAGATGACCGTCACCGGCGGCTCGGCCCTGGGCAAGGAAGACATCGACCGCATGATGCGCGAGGCCGAGCAGTACGCCGAGGAGGACCGCAGCCGCCGCGAGGCCGCCGAGACCCGCAACCAGGCCGAGCAACTCGTCTACCAGACGGAGAACTTCCTCCGCGACAACGGCGACAGGATCCCGGCCGACACCAAGTCCGAGGTCGAGTCGGCCGTCACCGAGGTGAAGGGACAACTGGACCAGCAGGCGGACACGGCCGCCCTGCGCACCGCCGTCGAGAAACTCGCCTCCGTCAGCCAGAAGATGGGCCAGGCGATGTACGCCCAGGCCCAGCAGGCACCCACCGAGTCATCTCCCGGCACCGCGCAGGAAGAGGAGGGCGTGGTCGACGCGGAGATCGTGGACGAGGAGAAGGACCAGCGGGACGAGAAGGGCGGCGCCGCATAGGCCGGACCACCCTCGGCAGTCCTAGGGACCGCTGTGCGCGGGCGGCAGCGTCGCGCACACCGCGTCCAGGACCGTCGCGTACGGCGTACCGAAGGCGGTGAGCCCGGCCCGGAGGCGGTCGAGGCCGTCGCGGTGCTCGGTGAGCAGTTCGGTGCTGCCCGTGCGGGCGGCGAACTCCAGGACCGCGGGCAGGAAGTCGGGCGGTTCCTCGCCGGTGGTCTCCAGGCCGTGCGCGCGGTACACCTCCTCGGAGGGCGCAGGTGCCGCCTCGCGCCAGACGCTCAGGTACAGGCTGTGGTCCTGCCCGGCCTCGAAGACCTCGACGTAGTGCGCGGCCAGCTCCCGGGGCGGGGTGAGGGCCGCGTGGTCGGCGAACTCCCGCAGCTGCGGGGCGGCTTCGCGCAGCAGCGACAGCCGGGCGCGGAAGTCGTCGTCGGGATACATCAGGCACAGCGCGGCAGCTTGGTACAGCACCTCGAATCCGGGCATCGGACCTCCTTCGCGTGCGCTCCCTTGCCTGCACCGTCATGCCGACGCTAGGGGCGGGCCGCGCAGGACACCCGCCGACGGGGCCCGTACGGGTCAGAAGCCCTCGCGGAACTCCCGCAGGAGCGTCTCCGTGCGCTGCGCCGAGCCCGCCCGGGCCGTCATGTGGTCCAGGACCTCCAGATGCGCGGAGACCTCCTTGCGGGAGTCCAGGTACAGCGCTCCCGTCAGATACTCGGTGAAGACCATGTCGGGCAGCTCCGGCTCGGCGAACCGGAACAGCGAGAACGGGGCGTAGGTCCCCGGATGCGGGCCGTCCTTGAACTCGGCGATCTGGAGCGTGACCCGGTCGCGCGCGGCGTACTCCAGCAGCTTGTCCAGCTGGTCGCGCATCACCCGGCCGTCGACACTCACCGGGCGGCGCAGCACCGTCTCGTCCATGATCACCCACAGGTGGGGCGGGTTCTCACGCTCCAGGAGCCGCTGCCGCTCCATGCGCAGCGACACATGCCGCTCCACCGCCTCAGGGCCCGCGTTCGCGATGGTGCCCGCCTCCAGCACCGCACGCGCGTACCCCTCGGTCTGCAGCAGCCCCGGCACGAAGTGCGGCTCGTACGAGCGGATGATCCGGGCGGCGCCCTCCAGGCTCACGTACAGGCTGAACCACTCCGGCAGCACGTCGTGGAACCGCTGCCACCAGCCCGGCTGGTTCGCCTCCTCGGCGAGGTCGACGAACGCGCTCACCTCGTCCTCGGGCACCCCGTACGCGGTCAGCAGGATCTGCACGTACGGGATCTTCAGCGCGACGTCGGCGGTCTCCATCCGCCGGACGGTCGCGGGGGCGACACGCAGCACCCGGGCGGCCTCCTCACGACTCAGGCCCGCCGCCTCGCGCAGCTCCTGGAGCCGCTTGCCCAGCACCACCTGGCCCACGGTCGGTGCGGCCCGCCGTTCACTCACGCCACGCCTCCCCAACGCGCCCAAGCCCGCGCTCAGTCTGTCACGTCCCGCTGACGGTCTCACAGTGCCGGCGGTGAGGAGATCACGGGAGCGGACGTGTCGCCGGGGCATTACCCCGCGGGTAATCGACCCCTCGCGGCCGGAACGGGATCGTGAACGTACCGGGCCCCGGACCGGCGCACTCCGGCCCGGGGCCCGGCCCTGGGGGGATCCATCAGAAACCCCCAACCACACCATGACCCGACGGAGGGTGATGCCCCATGTCCGCGATCCAGCTCGCCGCACTCGCCCGGACCTCCGAGCCGCAGTCGATGCTCCGCCGCTTCCTGGCCCTGGACGCCCTGGTGACCGGCGCCAACGCCCTCGCCTACCTCGCGTTCCCCGGCCCCCTCGGGCGCTTCCTCGGCGTCGGCTCCACGCTGCTGCTCGCACTGGGCGCGTTCCTCGCCGCCTATGCCGCGGGCGTCGGTCTGCTGGCCTCCCGACGGCGGCCGCCGGCGCTCGGTGTGCGGGCCGTCGTCGAGGGCAATCTCGCCTGGACGGTGGTGAGCCTCGCGGCCCTGGCGCTGTGGCTCACGCCGAGCACGGCGGGCGCCCTGTGGACGGTGCTCCAGGCCCTGACCGTGGCGGGGTTCGCCGTCCTGCAGCACATAGCACTGAAGGCCCGTCAGGACAGCAGCGACTGAAGGTACTTGGCCGTCGCCGCGTCGGCCGGCAGCAGCGTCTCGATGGCCAGCTCGGCGACGGTCACGTCCATCGGGGTGTTGAACGTGGAGATCGAGGAGATGAACGACAGCGTCCGCCCCTCGTGCTCGATCCGCAGCGGCAGCGCGAAGTACGGCACCGGCTCCGCGGGCTCCTCGGAACCGGCCTCCGCTTCCTCCTCGGGCACCGGATACGCCGCCACCTCCTCGTACAGCTCCCGCAGCGGCTCGGAGCGGTGCAGCGCGATCTGCCGCTCCATCTGCTCCAGCAGGTGACCTCGCCAGGCGCGCAGATTGCGGATGCGGGGGGCGAGCCCCCGCGGGTGCAGGGCGAGCCGCATCGCGTTCAGCGGCGGCTCCAGCAGGGACGCGGAGACGCCGTCGACCAGGGTCATGATCCCCCGGTTGGCGGCCACCACGTTGTACAGCGCGTCCACCACCAGCGCCGGATACGGCTCGTATCCCCCGATCAGCCGCTCGATGCCCTCGCGCAACGCGCCCAGCGCAGGGTCGTCCAGCGGGGTCTCCGGGTAGCGCGGGGCGTAACCGGCCGCCAGCAGCAGCGCGTTGCGCTCCCGGACGGGCACGTCCAGATGCTCGGCCAGCCGCAGCACCATCTCCTCGCTGGGCCGGGACCGGCCCGTCTCGACGAAGCTGATGTGCCGGGCCGAGGAGTCCGCGCGCAGGGCCAGCTCCAGCTGGCTGACCCGGCGCTGCTCCCGCCAGGCCCGCAGCAGCGGACCCACGCCCTGGTCGGTCGTGGACGGGTGAGTGGTCATGCCGGGACCGTAGTCGAGAACCGGCCGTGCCCGACAGGCGCACGCCTCTGACCAGGGTCTCGGGCGCCCCGCTGTGGCAGGCTGAGAGGACACCGAGGTCACCGGCGCAAGGGAAGGAGGCGCAGCCCATGCCCGTCGAACCGCTGTCGCAGAAGGAGGTCGAGGACCGGCTTGCCGAGCTTCCGGGCTGGTCGCTCGACAAGGACCACCTCATCCGCTCCTACCGGCTCGGCTCGCACTTCGCGGCGACGGCGATGGTCGTGCACATCGCCCAGGTCCAGGAGGAACTGAACCACCACTCCGAACTCACGCTCGGTTACAACACCGTCTCCCTGTCCCTCCACACGCACAGCGCGGGCGGCGCCGTCACCGAGAAGGACTTCGAGCTCGCCCGCAGAGTGGAGGACCTGGCCCCCGGGCACGGGGCACACTGACCGGGTGCTCGACTACGACAAGGAAGCGGAGCGGTACGACGCCTCGCGCGGCGGCGAGCCCAGGGCGGCCGCCGCCGCGGAAGCGGTGCTGAGCCTCGTACCGACGCAGACGCGCAGCCTGCTGGACCTCGGCTGCGGCACCGGCATAGTGACCCGGCGGCTCGCGGCCGCACGCGACGGCATGCGGGTCACCGGCGTGGACCTCGCCCCCGCGATGGCCCAGCAGGCCGCCGCCCGGCTGCCCGGTGCGGTCGTGCTCGCCGACAGCAGGCGGCTGCCCTTCCGGGACGGGGAGTTCGACGCGGTCAGCAGCGTGTGGCTGCTGCACCTGGCCGCCGGGCCCGCCGAGGTGCGGACCATCGTCGGCGAGTGCGCCCGGGTGCTGCGGCCCGGCGGGGTCTACGTCACCACGGTCGACAAGGCCGCCTCCCACAACGTGGGCAGTGACATCGATGTCGTCCTGTCCTCCCGGCCGCCCAGCCCGGTCCGGGACGCGGCGGCGGACATCGTGTCCTGCGCCGCCGCTCACGGCCTCGTCCCGGCCGGGCAGGCCCGCTTCCGGGGCCACGGGCAGGGCCGCAGCCCCCGGCGTACGGTGGCCGACCTCAGACGCGGCTGGTTCGTCACGCTGCCGCCCGGCGACCCGCTCGCCGACGGCTTCGCCACCCGGCTGGCGGAACTCCCCGACCAGGACCGGCCCCGCCCCGACCCGGTCTTCACGCTCCGGGCCTTCAGGAAGCCGACGGATCCTCCGGCCGGGTGAAGTCCATGATCCAGTTGGTCACCCACGTCCGGCCGCCGTCCACGGAGAACGCCTGCTCCCAGCGGGCGGCCGTGTCACGCACCCCCGACCACACGAACCGCACCAGCACGTCCTTGCCGTCGTGGGTGTCGCTGCCGGTGAATTCGCCGCGGTCGCCCTCGAAGTGACCGAAGACGGGCGGGAACAGGGTGCCGGTGCGGCTGGAGGCCCAGTTCAGGGACCACATCTTGGTGACGGGGTCGAACAGCCGCAGGGTGGCGCCCTTCGAGCCCAGATGCGGCATGTCGATCTCGTCGATGTTGGCGGCCCCGCCGAACAGCGGCCGGCAGTGGCTGGTGCCCGTGAACTCCTCCCATCCGCTGTCCGGGTCGAGGAAGTCGGTGCTCCGGCGGTGCAGGACCCGCCAGTCGCCGTGGAAGAAGTCGAAGTCGTGCGGGCTGCTCATGGGCGGTCTCCAGTGGTTCCCTCGGGCAGGGAGTCGGCCAGGTAGGCGTCGAGGTCGGGGGTGGCGGGGGCGAGCATGTGGCGCACCCAGGCGTCGCGTTCGTGCAGGATCGGCGGCAGCTCCCAGACGCAGCCGATCCATGGCTTGCCGGTCGGGACGAAGTGCGTGGGGTCGTTGTCCGGGCAGCCGAGGACGGGCTGGCCGGCCGCCGCGCCCTCGAAGTGCAGGACGTTGTCCCACACCCAGCTGTAGGCGTTGAGATAGGCGCCGTCGTCACCGCCCCGGTGCAGGACGACGAACGTCGCGGGCGGGGTGCCGTCCGGCTTCGGCAGCAGCGTGGGCAGCAAGCGGTAGGCGGTCTCCTCGACCTCGGGCGCGACGCCCGCCGGGTCGGCGGTGACGTGGTAGCGCTTGACCCACCGTCCCGCCACCTCGACGGGCGGCGGCACGGTCAGGCGTTTCTCCGTGAAGGGCATGGCGGGACGCTAAGGCCGGTTCACTGCCATCCTGTGTCAGTGAAGTCCAGCCGACTCGTCTCGATCCTCCTGCTGCTCCAGACCCGTGGCCGGATGACCGCCGCCGAGCTCGCCGAGGAGCTGGAGGTGTCGGTGCGGACGGTGTACCGGGACGTGGAGGCCCTGGGCGCCGCCGGGATCCCGCTGTACGGCGACGCGGGCCACGCCGGCGGCTACCGCCTCCTCGACGGCTACCGCACCCGCCTCACCGGCTTCACCACCGGCGAGGCCGAGGCGCTCTTCCTCGCGGGCGCCCCCGCCGCCGCGGCCCAGCTCGGCCTCGGCTCGGTCCTGGCCGCCGCCCAGCTCAAGGTGCGTGCCGCCCTGCCGCCGGAGCTGCGCGTCCACGCCGACCGGATCAGCGGCCGCTTCCACCTGGACGCCCCCGGCTGGTACACGGACGCCGACGACACCCCGTACCTCCCGGCCGTCGCCGACGCCGTCTGGAGCGGCCGTGTGCTGCACGTCCTGTACCGCCGCTGGCGCGAGCCCACCGATGTGGAGCGCCGTCTGGAGCCGTACGGGCTGGTGCTGAAGGCGGGCCGCTGGTACGTCGTCGCCGGGCCCGGGCCGCGTACCTTCCGCGTCGACCAGATCCTCGAACTCACCACCGGCGACGAGGAGTTCTCCCGCCCCGCCGACTTCGACCTGGCCGCCTACTGGGCGGCGTACCAGCGCGACTTCCACGACCGGCTGTACCGCGGCGAGGCGGCGGTGCGACTGGCCCCGGGGACGACGCTCACCGGCCCGGCGGGGGAGGCCGTCCGGCGCGACGGACGTACGGACGAGGACGGCTGGACGCGGGCCACGGTCCCGATCGAGTCCGTCGAGCACGCGCACGCCGAGTTCCTGCGCCTCGGCACGGCCATCGAGGTGCTGGCCCCGGAGGAACTGCGCTCGCGCATCGCCCGCACGGTCGCCGAACTGGCCGAGCGGTACGGCAACTCCCGTGCCCGCGGCGGCGACTGAGAGGCGGAACCCGCCCGTCCTCCCAGGAGGTCCGTCACGTGAAGCACCCCCACAGACACCGCAGACGCCGTGTGCTCCTCCCGGTGGCCGTGGCCACGGCGGCGCTCGCCGGCGCCGGCCTGACCACGTTCGCCACCGACGACGCCTCCCCCACGCTCGAACTGACTCGCGCGGGAGGGGCCCCCATGGCCGCCACCGCCCGGCAGGTCGAGAAGCTCGACCGGGGCGTGGTCAGCGTCCACACCGGCAGCGGCAACCTGGTCAGCTGGCGCTGGCTCGGCACCGACCCGGACAACGTCTCCTTCAACGTCTACCGGGCCGGTACGAAGGTCAACTCCACACCGGTCACCGGCTCCACGAACTACTTCCACTCCGGCGCACCCGCCCAGGCCGACTACACCGTCCGCGCGGTCGTGAACGGCACGGAGCAGGGCGACTCGGTGCACGCGGTCCAGTTCCGCACCGGCTACAAGGACATCCCGATCTCCCCGCCCGCCGGCGGCACCGCCCCGGGCGACTCGGCGTACACCTACGAGGCCAACGACGCCTCCCTCGGCGACCTCGACGGCGACGGCGCCCTGGACATCGTCCTGAAGTGGCAGCCCACCAACGCCAAGGACAACTCCCAGTCCGGCTACACCGGCAACACGATCATCGACGGCATCAAGCTCGACGGCACCCGGCTGTGGCGTGTCGACCTGGGCCGCAACATCCGCTCCGGCGCGCACTACACGCAGTTCCAGGTGTACGACTACGACGGCGACGGCAAGGCCGAGGTCGCCATGAAGACCGCCGACGGCACCAAGGACGGCACCGGCGCGGTCATCGGCAGCTCCTCGGCCGACCACCGCAACTCCAGCGGCTACGTGCTGGCCGGGCCCGAGTTCCTGACCATGTTCAACGGCCAGACGGGCAAGGCGATGCAGAGCGTCGACTACGTCCCGGCCCGCGGCACCGTCTCCTCCTGGGGCGACTCCTACGGCAACCGCGTCGACCGCTTCCTCGCGGGCACGGCCTACCTGGACGGTTCCCGCCCCTCCCTGATCATGGCGCGCGGCTACTACACCCGCACGGTGATCGCCGCCTGGGACTGGCGGGGCGGCTCCTTCACCCGCCGCTGGACCTTCGACACCAACTCCTCCACCAACAGCGGCAAGGGCTACGACGGCCAGGGCAACCACAGTCTGTCCGTCGCGGACGTCGACGCGGACGGCAAGGACGAGATCGTCTACGGCGCCATGACCGTGGACGACAACGGAGGCGGACTCTGGACCACGAAGACGGGCCACGGTGACGCCGGCCATGTCGGTGACCTGAACCCGTCCCGCGCGGGCCTGGAGTACTTCAAGGTCTCGGAGAGCACCAGCCAGCCCGGCTCATGGATGGCCGACGCCCGCACCGGCGCGATCCTCTGGAAGACCGCCTCCGGCGCCGACAACGGCCGGGGAGTCTCCGCCGACATCCACGCGGGCAGCGCGGGCGCCGAGTCCTGGTCCGCCTCCGACACCACCCTGCGCTCGGCGACCGGCGCCTCCCTCGGCCGGGAACCCTCCAGCGTCAACTTCCTGTCCTGGTGGGACGGCGACCCCGTCCGTGAACTCCTCGACGGCACCCGCATCGACAAGTACGGCACGTCGGGCGACACCCGCCTGCTGACCGGATCCGGCGTCTCCTCCAACAACGGCACGAAGTCCACGCCTGTCCTGTCCGGCGACATCCTCGGCGACTGGCGCGAGGAGGTCGTCTGGCGCACCAGCGACAACACAGCCCTGCGCGTCTACTCGACCCCGCACGAGACGAACACGAAGATCACGACCCTGCTCCATGACACGCAGTACCGCACGGCCCTGGCCTGGCAGAACACCGCGTACAACCAGCCCCCGCACCCGAGCTTCTTCCTCGGCAACGCCATGCCGACGGCTCCGCGGCCGACGGTCTACACCCCGTGAGACCCCGGTGGGTGCGCGCCCCGGGGGGGGAGCGCGCACCCACCGGTCACGACAGCGGGCCCGTCAGGCGACCACGCAGGTCTGGTCACCCACCTTGAACCCGGTCGGTTTCGTGTTCGTCCCCGACCAGTTCGCCGTGAAGCCGAAGCTCACCGACGAGCCCGCGGCCACATTGGCGTTCCAGCCGACGTTCTTCGCCGTCACCGTCGAACCCGACTGCGCGGCCTCGGCGTTCCACGCCTGGGTCAGCTTCTGCCCGTCGCTGAAGGGCCAGCTCAGCGACCAGCCGTTCCATGTGCCGGTCCCGGTGTTGGTGAGCTGGACGTCCGCCTGGAAGCCGCCCGACCACTGGTTGGTGACCTTGTACGTCACCTTGCAGGCGCCCGTCGGTGTCGGGTCGGGGCCTGGCCCCGGTTCCGTGGAGCCGCCGTCGGAGCTGTCGCCGTAGACGACGCCACGGCCGTTCGTCGAGACGTAGACACGGCCGTAGATCCTCGGGTCGCCGGTGATGGCCGCGCCGGTCCAGCCCCACTGGTGGGCGTCGTCGTTGATGCGCGTCCAGCTGGCGCCCTTGTCCGTGGAGCGGAAGACGCCGCGTACGCCGCCGATCTTCGCGCTCGTGTAGAGGGCCTGGTAGGAGGCGCCGGGCGCCGCCTTGCCGAAGCCGATCGTGTCGGCCTGCTCGACGTTCGAGAGCTTCGTGAAACTCGCGCCGCCGTCCGTGGAGTGCCACAGGCCGTACGCGCCGTCGCTCGCGCCGCCCGCCAGCCACACATCGCCCTTCCCGCCGGGCAGGGCCTTGAAGCGGACGCTGTCGCCGCTGGGCAGGCCGGTGGCCGGGGACTCCTTGAACGTCGCACCCCCGTCCGTACTCACATAGAACTTCCCGGACTTGAAGCCGTAGAAGGTCTTCGGGTCGACCCGGTCCGACTCGACGACGGCCCCGGAGGGGATCCCGCCGGAGGCCTGCCAGGACGTTCCGAAGCCCGTCGCGTAGTGCACACCGGCGCCCTGCGGGCTCCACACGAACCGGCTGCCGTCGGCCGCCGCCGCGACCGTGCCGCCGCCGCTGACTCCCGAAGGGTCGGTGCCCGCGAACCAGTTGGCGCCGTTGTCCGTCGAGAACGCGATGTGCGGACCCGAGTCGAGGTTGCCGGTCCGGACGACCGTGTTCGGGCTCGACTCGGCGAAGTCCAGGCTCGTGGTCGTCGTGAAGTTCGGCTGGGTGAACATCATCGACGGCACCTTGGTCAGGTCCGTGTGGCGGAAGCCGCCGACATCGCCGAGCGCGCTGAGCAGCGGGGCCCCGGACGGGGGAGAGGCGAGGTCGTTGACCGCCGTCTCCTCAAGGCCCCGCACCATCGGCTTGACGGTGAACTTCCCGCCGCTGTCCCAGTTGGTGAGGTTCTCGGTGCCGTAGATCGTCGCGCCCGTCCCGTACATCATGCGAGCGGAGTCGAACGGGTCGATCTCCATCGACTCCGTCATCCAGCCCAGCTTCGGGGACTGTTCGGGAGGCGCCGGGTCAGCGCCCCACGTCAGCCACGGCGAGGACGAGACGTCCATCGTGTAGCGGTTCTCGCGGTTGGGGTACGACGTGTAGTCCCACGCCTTGGTCCAGGTCGCCCCGCTGTCCGTGGAGCGGAAGATCTGCGTGTCCGGCCACCAGGCGCTGTACGCGGTCGCCATCACCGTGCCCGGCTTCTGCCGGTCCACCGTCAGCCCGCTGAAGCCGTAGAACGTGTCGGCCTCCGCCACCGGGCTGATGTTCGTCCAGGTTCCGGTCCCGGTCGCGTACCGCCACAGCCGGCCCTTGCCGCCGTCGTACGGGCCGCCCTTGTCGCTGTAGGCGACGTAGAGGTGGCCGTTCTTCGCGTCCAGGACGCCCTTGTGCGCCAGCTGGCCCGTCGGCTGTCCGGCCAGCCGCTGCCAGGTCGCGCCCGCGTCCGTCGAGCGGTACACCGCGTTCTCCGCGTCGGCGACCCCGACGTAGAGCGTCTTCGTGGCGTTGCCCGAGGTGCCCGTCGACTCGTCGAAGGTGACCCAGACGATGCCCTGGTTGTCGGACGCGTAGCCGGACGTGTCGCTCGGATCCTGCACATAGTTGCCGACGTTCGGGAAGTTCGTCACCTGCGACCACGTCACGCCCGAGTCCGTCGACCGCCACAGCCCCTTGCCGCTGGGCGCGCCCAGATACAGCACGCTGTTCCGGTTGGGGTCGATCGCCAGCCGCTCGCCCATGCCGCGCCCCGGCATGTTGCCGCCCAGCTTGAACGGCAGATTCGCCTTCTGCCAGCTCGCACCCCGGTTGGACGACCGCATGACCGCGCCGTTCTTCGGGTCCCAGCTGTTGGTGTACGTCCCGACCGCCGCGTACACCCGGTTCGGATCGACGGAGTCGGACGCGATGCTGACGACACCCGTGTGCCCCCAGTCGTCCCACCCGACCGAGTCCAGCAACGGCGTCCAGCTCTTCGACGCCTCCTGCCAGCGGTACGCGCCGCCGATGTCGGTCCGGGCGTAGGCGAGGTTCTTCTCGCTCCGGTTGAAGACGATCCCGGGGACGAATCCGCCCCCGTCGATCCGGGCGTTCTTCCACGTGTATGTATCGGCGGCGAGCTTCGTCGAGGGCGGATCGGCGGCCAGGGCGGTGGGGGCACCCGACAGCAGCCCGGCGGCCAGCGCGAGTACGGCGGTGAGGATGCGGGTTCTTCGCACGGTGGGGTTCCTTCCGTGAGGGAACGTGCGAGAGCCGGGCGGTCCCCAGTGCGGGTGGGCACCGCCCGGCCGTGGTGGCCCCGCGTCAGGTGCAGGGCCATGTACGCAGAGCTTCGGACGCACCTGCTTGTGTCTTGGGGGCGCGGGGAACTGCGCGACCAGCTACAGCCGGGCCCGCAGCCGAAGAACCGCCCCACCCGCGGAGCGCCCGGCGGGGACTACTCGAGAAGCTCCGCGTACGAGCCCATGGCCAAGGCAATATCCGCCTGAGCCCAGAACCGGTGATACGTGAACGACGGAACCGCACCGCCCGCCAGATAACTCTCGATCTTCGACCAGGCCGGATCGTCCTCGTAGAAGGACCGGATCGAGTCGAACGTCGACGACGAGTTGATCGCGTCACCGTTCGGCATCGTGCCCGTCCAGCCACTGGGGATGTACACCGGATCGTCGAACCGGTTGTAGTCGGCCCGGTTCTCCGGAACGGCGATCCCGAGCGCGTCCTGGTGGTTGTCCCACATCCCGTCCAGCAGCTTCTTCGCCGCCGCCGCGGCCTCCGTGTCACCGGAGCGGTCCGCGTAGTACGTCAGCGTCTTGGCGTACGAGGCCGCCACACCGACGTCGTTGGTGTAGTCGGCGACGGTGACGCGCAGCCCGCTGTTGGAGCCGGGGCTGGACGCGTTCCACGTGTCGGGCTGCCCCGACCACTGCAGCGTCGACGGGATCCGGAAGGTGCCGTCCGGGTTGAACGTGGTCTTGGACAGCGCCCAGTCGACCCACTTGTCGAGGACCGTCTTGGCCTGCGCGTTCCCCGTCTGCTGGTACAGCTCGGCGACCCGCTCCATGGACCACGCCTGGAAGCCGAACCACTGGTTGGACGGCGGATCGTGGTACACGGGCTTCTCGTCGTAGTACATGCCGTAGAACGTCGACTTCCCGGCGGGCGGGGTCGCGTACCGGCCCGCCCAGCTGTTGGTCGCGCCGCCGGCGATCGCACCCTCGCTCGACTGCAGCCAGCGGTAGAACTCCAGCTGCCGTTCCATGGACTTGGACCAGTCGGCCGCGCCCGTGGCCGACTTGGGCTTCAGCGGGGCGTAGTTGCCGAGGGCGTAGGCCGCGAGGGGGTTCTGGTAGCCGCCGTGGGCGTGGCTGGAGCCGATGCGCCAGGCCCAGCCGGCCGAGGTGTCGGTGGCGCCGCCCCAGGCGTAGTACCAGGACATCAGGTAGAACGAGGCGTCCTTGCCGGTGCCCGCCGGGCAGGTCGAGGGCCCGACACAGTTGCCGACCTTCTTGAAGTACTTGTCGAACATCGAGTAGCGCAGATAGTCGCCCATCTTGGCGGCCTTGCCGACCGTCGCGGAGACGTCACCGCCCTTGCCCTGCTCCTTCGCCCACAGGTCCGCCCAGTAGGCGGCCTGCACGGCCCGGGCGTCTGCGTCCGGCGCGTTGGTGAACTTCCACTGCTTGGCGTAGGAGGCGTCACCGGTGAACAGGTCCAGATAGCCGTTCTTGCCGCCGTACTTGAAAGCGTCACAGGTCGGCTGCGGCACCGTCTCCCACACCGACTCCTGCGAACCGCGCTGGAAGGTGTTGATGTACGACGGGCCGGTGTCCGACGGGCCCGCCTCGCACTTGCCGGGCGAGTTGCCGTAGCCGTAGACGTTGTCGACGTCCTGCAGCCAGTGCATGCCGTAGACGTCGTCCGTGCCGTACGCGCTCTTCAGCTCGGCCGCGATCGGGTCCCGGCCGACCGAGGCGCCGGTGTCGAGCTTGGCCGGGTACTCGTTCGGGGTGTCCAGCTCGGGCGCGTAGGTCGCCGGCTTGGACGCGTTGTAGAAGGAGTTGCTCGGCTGGTCGGCGCGGGTGGGGATCATGTACTTCTCCATGAGGTCCCACGCGCCGTTGAACTTGGACCAGTCGCCGGTCACCTTGCCGTACATGGCCTGGAGCCACAGGAGGTAGCTGTACGCCTCCGAGGTGGTCTCGTGGCCGTGGTCCGGCGCCTCGACGATCAGCGTCTCGACCGAGTGGTAGGGGATGCCCTCGGGTGAGAAGTAGCCGTTCGCCGGGTTGGTGATCTTCCCGTAGAGCTCCAGGAAGCGGGCGTCGTAGGTCTTCGACGCCGCCAGCTGGGTCACGGTGACCGAGGCCTTGGCGTGGCCCGTCGCCGTCGACTCGAAGACCGCCGAGCCGGTGCCGGAGCCCGCCGCCGTGACGGTCACCTTCTGCGCGGTGTTCCAGTTCTGCGGGGTGAAGGTGAGCGAGGCGCCGCCCGTGACCGACAGGCCCGAGTTGCCGCTCGCGCGGGACGAGGCCACCGTCACGGTGGACGCCGGCTGCTTGGACAGCTTCACCTCATAGGTGCCCGACTTGCCCGACTGGACGCCCAGTTGGAGCGGCGAGGCCACGACGGTGGGGCCGGAGGAGACCGTGATGCCGACCGGGGTGGAGTTCGCGGAGGCGCCCGTGCTGTCGTACGCCTTCGCCACCAGCGAGTGACTGCCCACGGCCAAGTCGGAGACGGAGAGCGAGTAGGGCGCACTCGTATCCGTGCCCAGCAGCGTGGTGTCGTCGTAGAACTCCACCTTGCTGATCGTGGCGTTGTCCGCCGCGGCCGCCGTGGCCGCCAGCGGGACCGCCTGGCCCTGGGTGTAGACGGCGCCGGCGGACGGGCTGGTCAGCACGGCGATCGGCGGCTGGTGCGCGCCCGTGCAGGCCGTGCCGTTGACCGAGAAGGACGTCGGCGCGGTGTTGGTGCCGCTGTAGGTGAACTGGGCGCCGGTGGAGACGGCGGCGCCCGCGGCGACCCGCGCGTTGTGCGGGGCGTTCTTGACGGTGATGTTCTGGCCGGACTGCGACCAGGTGCCGTTCCAGCCGTTCCCCAGCTTCTGGTTGCCGGAGTAGGCGTAGGTCAGCGTCCAGCCGTCGATGGCGTCCGTGCCGCGGTTGGTGAGGGTCAGATCCGCGGTGAAGCCGGAGCCCCAGTCGTTCGTCTTGTAATCGACACTGCACTGAAGTGCGGCCGCCTGCGCGGGAGTCGACCCTGAGGAGAGCATCGTCAACGGAAGCGCCAGAGCTGCGACGGCGGCGATCCACACGCGCCGTACCGCTCCGCGTCTCCGGGGTGGGGGATGCATGGTGCTGGTTCCTCCTTGCGGCTCGGAGAAGTCAAGGCTTGAACCAGTGGGAGCGCTCCCATCGTGAGGACGGGTGTGGTATCGGTCAAGGGCCTTGAAGAGTCGAAAAGATTCGACGCCGTGTGTTGAGCGAAAGTCAGCGGCTCCCCTGTTCTTTGCTGACACTTGGCGCTACCTTCCTTGACACCAGTGGGAGCGGTTCCATCAGTCGACGCGTCCGTCACGGCGTGTCCGGCCTGCAAGGAGTCGCTCGAGCGACACCTCTCGCGTTCAGTACTTTGAGCCGCCCCAGCGCGGTCGTCCCCTGCTGCGCGAGCGCCATGCCGGGTTTTTCGGTTCCCCAGTTCCCTCATGTCCTTGTCGGAGCGCGCCCTGAACGGCTGACACCCCCACCAGCGAAAGGGAAACCCGCACTCATGAGCCGTACGAGAACAGCGTTACTGGCCGCCATGGCCCTGGTCGCCGGCGCGACCGGCACGGCGTTCGCGGTCGACCCGGACGGCGCCGGCATCGCCGCCGTCCCCTGCACCGTCGACTACAAGATCCAGAACCAGTGGAGCACCGGCTTCACCGCCGCCGTGACCGTCACCAACAACAGCGCCGCCAAGTCGTCGTGGTCGCTGAAGTGGACCTACGCCGGCAACCAGCAGGTCACCAGCGGCTGGAACGCCAAGCTGAGCCAGAGCGGTGCCGCCGTCACCGCGGCCAACGAGAGCTACAACGCCCAGCTCGCGACCGGCGCTTCGGTCAGCTTCGGCTTCCAGGGCAGCTACAGCGGCAGCAACGCGATCCCGGCCACCTTCACCCTCGACGGCGTCACCTGCAACGTCGACAGCGGCGGCCCCACCGATCCGCCGGACCCGGGCGGCCCGTCCAACCGGGTCGACAACCCGTACAGCGGCGCCAAGGTGTATGTGAACCCGGAGTGGTCCGCCAACGCCGCCGCCGAGCCGGGCGGCAGCCGCGTCGCCAACCAGCCGACGGGAGTCTGGCTGGACCGGATCGCGGCCATCAACGGCGCGGGCGGAAAGATGGGCCTGCGCGCCCACCTCGACGAGGCGCTGCGGCAGAAGGGCTCCGGCGAGCTCGTCGTCCAGTTCGTCATCTACAACCTGCCCGGCCGGGACTGCTCCGCCCTCGCCTCCAACGGCGAGCTGAAGGCCGACGAGATCGGCCGCTACAAGACCGAGTACATCGATCCAATCAAGGCCATCCTCGCCGACCCGAAGTACTCCTCGCTGCGGATCGTCACCACGGTCGAGATCGACTCGCTGCCGAACCTCGTCACCAACACCGGCAGCCGCCCGACGGCCGTCCCGCAGTGTGACGTGATGAAGGCCAACGGCAACTACGTCAAGGGTGTCGGCTACGCCCTCAACAAGCTCGGCGACGTGCCGAACGTCTACAACTACGTCGACGCCGGACACCACGGCTGGATCGGCTGGGACGACAACTTCGGCCCCACCGCCACCATCATGAAGGAGGCGGCGACCGCCGAGGGCGCCACGGTGAACGACGTGCACGGCTTCATCACCAACACGGCGAACTACAGCGCCCTGAAGGAGAACAACTTCACCATCACCGACACCGTGGCCGGCAAGTCCGTCCGCGAGTCGAAATGGGTCGACTGGAACCGCTACCTCGACGAGCTGTCCTACGCCCAGGCCTTCCGCAGCCAGCTGGTCTCGGCGGGCTTCAACTCGAACATCGGCATGCTGATCGACACGTCCCGCAACGGCTGGGGCGGCGCCGCACGGCCCACCGGACCGGGCGCGACAACGAGCGTCGACACGTACGTCGACGGCGGGCGATACGACCGCCGCTTCAACGCCGGCAACTGGTGCAACCAGTCCGGAGCCGGCCTCGGTGAGCGCCCGCGGACGGCCCCGGCGGCCGGGATCGACGCCTACGTGTGGATGAAGCCGCCGGGCGAGTCCGACGGGTCGAGCAAGGCCATCCCGAACGACGAGGGCAAGGGCTTCGACCGCATGTGCGACCCCACCTACACGGGCAACCCGCGGAACAACAACAACATGTCCGGTGCCCTGCCGGACGCGCCGGTGTCCGGCCACTGGTTCTCCGCACAGTTCCGGCAGCTGATGCAGAACGCGTACCCGCCGCTGTCCTGAGCGGCTGACACCCCGTCCCCACGGGTCCGCCGGGGCTTCGGCCCCGGCGGCTCATTTTTGCGGGAGCGGCAACAGCGGTGGCCTTCTCCCGGTGCGTCGGCGCAGTCTGGCGGCATCCGAGGGAGAGGCTGACCACCATGGCGCACGACCACCACGACCACGATCACGACCGTCACGGCCCCGGCGGTCACGACCACACGCACCTGGACTGGGCCGCGATGGCTCCGAGGCTGGAGTCCCAGGCGGAGCTGTTCGCTTCCCTGTACGAGCGAGCCATGGGCTGGCTGGCACACGAGGTGACCGAGCCGGGCCTGATCGTCGACGCGGGCAGCGGGCCGGGCGTCGTGTCGTGTCTGTTCGCCGAGACGTTCCCGGGCGCGCGGATCGTCGCGGTGGACGGCTCCGAGCCGCTGCTGGAACGGGCCCGGGCACGGGCCGAGCGGCTGGGCGTCGCCGACCGCTTCGGCACGATCGCCGGTGAACTCCCCGATGTGCTCGAGGAGTTGGACTACCCGGCCGACCTGCTCTGGGCGAGCCGCAGCCTGCACCACCTCGGCGACCAGCGGGCCGCGCTCACCGCGTTCGCGGCCCGGCTGGCGCCCGGCGGCACGCTGGCCCTCATGGAGGGCGGTCTGCCCGCGCGGTATCTGCCGCGCGACATCGGTATCGGCCGGCCCGGGCTCCAGGCGCGGCTCGACGCGCTGGAGGCGGAGTGGTTCACGCGGATGCGGACGGAGCTGCCGGGTTATGTCGCGGAGACGGAGGACTGGCCCGCCCTGCTGGCGTCGGCGGGGCTGAAGCCGGGCAGGACGCACACCTTCCTGCTGGATCTGCCCGCACCCGTCTCGGACCGGGCCCGTGAGTATGTCGTCGGGTCCCTGTCGCATCTGCGGGAGCGGATCCCGGAGGGCTTCGACGCGGATGATCTCGCCACCCTCGACCGGCTTCTCGATCCCGAGGACGAGGCGGGTCTGTACCGGCGGGCGGATGTGTTCGTGCTGGAGGCGCACACGGTGCACACGGCCGTCCGGGCGGTCTGAGCAGGACCCCACCACCGCCCCCGAGAAGCACGACTGCCCGCAGCCGGGTGACGGGCTGCGGGCAGTCGTAGGGCCGAGAGGGCTCAGGCGCCGTCGAACGTCGCCGGGTCCGGGCCGATGCGGCGGTCCTCGTTGAGGGCGCTGATGGCCGCCAGGTCCTCGGTGTCCAGCTCGAAGTCGAAGACCTCGATGTTCTCCTTGATCCGCGACGGCGTCACGGACTTCGGGATCACCACGTTGCCCAGCTGGAGGTGCCAGCGGAGCACGACCTGGGCCGGCGTGCGGTTGTGCTTCCGGGCGATGGCCACGACCGCCGGAACCTCCAGCAGGCCCTTGCCCTGGCCGAGCGGCGACCAGGCCTCCGTGGCGATGCCCTGCTGTGCGTGGTACTCACGGGCGGCGCTCTGCTGCAGGTGCGGGTGCAGCTCGATCTGGTTCACCGCCGGGATGACCGACGTCTCGCCGATCAGCCGCTCCAGGTGCTCGGGCAGGAAGTTGGAGACGCCGATGGCCCGGATCCGGCCGTCGGCGTGCAGCTTCTCGAACGCCTTGTAGGTGTCGACGTACGTGTCCCGGGCCGGCAGCGGCCAGTGGATCAGGTACAGGTCGACGAAGTCCAGGCCGAGCTTCTCCAGCGACGTGTCGAAGGCGCGCAGCGTGGAGTCGTACCCCTGGTCGGCGTTCCAGAGCTTGGTGGTGACGAAGAGCTCCTCGCGGGGGAGACCGGCGGCGGCGATGGCCTTGCCGGTGCCCTCCTCGTTGCCGTAGATCGCCGCTGTGTCGATGCTGCGGTACCCGGCCTCCAGCGCGGTCGCGACGGCCGACTCGGCCTCGTCGTCCGGCACCTGCCAGACGCCGAACCCCAGCTGGGGCATCTGGATGCCGTTGTTCAGGGTGATCTGGGGGACCTTGCTCACGAGCTCTCGATCCTTAGGTATGTGGTCGGGTGTACTCCCATCGTCAACGATCACGAGGCGTGATGCATTCCTGACGGGAGAATTCAGACGGGTGGCACACCATCCGTTAACAGGCGGTTCATGCCCGGTAGAGGGCCTCGACCTCGTTCTCGTACGCCTTCTCGATCGCCTTGCGCTTCAGCTTCAGGGACGGGGTCAGCAGCCCGTGCTCCTCGGTGAACGGCTGGGCCAGGATGCGGAAGGTGCGGATCGACTCGGCCTGCGAGACAAGGGTGTTGGCCGCCACCACCGCGCGCCGCACCTCCGTCTCCAGGTCCGCGTCCCGCACCAGCTCCGCCGCGGACAGCTGAGGCTTGCCCCGCATCGCCAGCCAGTGCTCCACGGCCTCCTGGTCGAGGGTCACGAGGGCGGCGATGTACGGACGGTCGTTGCCGACGACGATGCACTGGTTGACCAATGGATGGTCACGGACGCGTTCCTCCAGCACACCGGGCGAAACACTCTTGCCACCCGATGTGACCAGGATCTCCTTCTTGCGGCCGGTGATGGTGAGGTAGCCGTCCTCGTCGAGCGAGCCCAGGTCGCCGGTGGCCAGCCAGCCGTCGTGCAGGGTCTCGTCGGTGGCCTTGGGATTGTTGAGGTAGCCCTGGAAGACGTTCTGGCCGTGCAGCCAGATCTCGCCATCGTCCGCGAGGTGCACGGTCATGCCCGGGATGGGCTGGCCGACCGTGCCGAACCGGGTGCGTCCGGGCGGGTTGGCGGTCGCGGCGGCCGTGGACTCGGTCAGGCCGTAGCCCTCGTAGATGTGCACGCCGGCCCCGGCCCAGAACAGGCCGAGCCGCCGGTCCATCGCCGAGCCGCCCGACATGGCGTGCCGGATCCGGCCGCCCATCGCGGCGCGGATCTTGGAGTAGACGAGCTTGTCGAACAGCTGGTGCTGCATGCGCAGCCCCGCCGAGGGGCCGGGCCCGATGCCCCAGGCCTTGGCCTCGACGGCGTCCGCGTACTTGATGGCGATGTCCACGGCCTTCTCGAACGGGCCGGAGCGGCCCTCCTTCTCGGCCTTGCGGCGGGACGCGTTGAACACCTTCTCGAAGATGTACGGCACGGCCAGGAAGAACGTCGGCTTGAAAGCGGCCAGATCGGGCAGCAGGGCCGCCGCGTTGAGCTGCGGCTGATGGCCGAATTTCACCCCGCCGCGGATCGCCGCGACCTGGACCATTCGTCCGAAGACGTGTGCGAGCGGCAGGAACAGCAGGGTGGCGGCCTCGTCGCCACGCTTGGAGTGGAACACCGGCTCCCAGCGCTCGATGACGGTGTCCGCCTCGTACGCGAAGTTGCCGTGCGTGATGACGCAGCCCTTGGGGCGTCCGGTCGTGCCCGAGGTGTAGATGATCGTGGCGATCGAGTCGGGCGTGACGGCCTGCCGGTGGCGGTGCACCACCTCGTCGTCGAGGTGCGCGCCGACGTCGTACAGCTCCTGCACGGCGCCGGAGTCGAGCTGCCACAGGCGGCGCAGCTGCGGCAGCCGGTCGATGACGGTGGCGATCGTCATCGCGTGGTCCTCGTGCTCCACGATCGCGGCCGTCACCTCGGCGTCGTACAGCATCCAGAAGCACTGCTCGGCCGAGGACGTCGGGTAGACCGGCACGACCTGGGCGCCGATCGTCCACAGTGCGTAGTCGAAGAGCGTCCACTCGTAGCGCGTACGGGACATGATCGCGACCCGGTCGCCGAACCGGATGCCGCTCGCCAGCAAGCCTTTGGCCAGGGCGAGCACCTCGTCTCGGAACTCGGCGGCGGTGACATCACGCCAGTCCCCTGCGTCGTCCTTACGGCCAAGGGCGATGTACAGCGGGTCTTCCTGGGCATGCTCGAAGACCACGTCGGCCAGACCGCCCACCGGAGGTGCCAACGCCAACGGAGGGTTGGTGAACTCGCGCAAACCCCGCTCCCCGCTCCTCAGCGCTTCTGTTGAGTGACGCTCCGCACAGCGCCGTGAAAGCTACCCCACGGGGCCAGGGTGCGGGAGGGGGGTCGAAGGTGAGCAGCGCTCTCATCGGCGCTGGTCAGCGAGGGAAAAAGCGCTCACATGGGGAAGGGTCGGACAGATTACTGACGGTTGAGTAAGTTTCGGTGCCGTAATCTCCACCGAATCTGTACGACTTCAGGCGCGGTGCGGAGCGCCCTGAGAAGCGTCTCTTCTGTCAGCGCGGCGGCGGCGGATTCCGTCACTCCGGTTGTCACAGGTCCTTGCGTGAGCTGCGGCGCAGCCGGTCCCCGCCCGCCAGGAGCGCCGCCGCCAGGGCGTCCGCCGCGCCCGGCGCGGAGGGGCGGCGCCGGCCGTGGACCACCACGAAATCGACCTGCCCCAGCTCCGGCAGGCCCGCCCGGTCCGGGACCCGGACCAGACCCGGTGGGATGAGACCGCGGGAGTGGGCCATCACGCCGAGGCCGGCCCGGGCCGCCGCGACCAGTCCGTTGAGGCTGCCGCTCGTGCACACCACACGCCACTCGCGGCCCTGCCGCTCCAGCGCCTCCAGGGCGAGCGCGCGGGTGATGCCCGGCGGCGGGTAGACGATCAGCGGCACCGGGCGGCCCGGATCGAGCCGGAGGCGTTCCGCGCCGATCCACACCAGCCTGTCGTGCCGGACCAGCTCACCGCGCGGGTCCTCGGGGCGCCGCTTGGCCAGGACCAGGTCCAGCTTCCCGGCGGCCAACTGCTCGTGCAGCGTGCCCGACAGCTCGACCGTGAGCTCCAGGTCGACCTCCGGATGGTCGTGCCGGAAGCCCTCGAGGATCTCGGGCAGCCGGGTCAGCACGAAGTCCTCGGAGGCGCCGAAGCGCAGCCGGCCGCGCAGCCGGGTGCCCGTGAAGAACGCCGCCGCCTGCTCGTGCACCTCCAGGATCCGGCGCGCGAAGCCGAGCATGGCCTCGCCGTCCTCCGTCAGCTCCACCGAATGCGTGTCCCGTGTGAACAGCGTCCGCCCGGTGGCGTCCTCCAGCCGTCGCACGTGCTGGCTGACCGTCGACTGCCGCAGCCCGAGCCGCCGCGCGGCCTGCGTGAAGCTCAGCGTCTGCGCCACCGACAGGAACGTGCGCAGATGGGCCGGGTCGTACATGAGCCCCAGGTTATCGCGGATCGTGATGACAGTCAGAGCGGTATACGGGATTCCCGATCGCCGGACCGGGGAGCAGGATGGGAGGGGGCCGCCCCGGCCCCGCACCGCCCGTACGTACCGAGCAACAAGTACCGAGCAAGTGGAGCACCGTGAAACGCCTGCGCCGGCCGCGCCGGATGCCGATCGACCCGTACATCCTTCTCCTGCTGGCGACCGTGGGAGTCGCCGCGCTGTTCCCGGCCCGCGGGTCGGTCGCCGATGTGGCGTCCGGGGCCTCCACGGCGGCGATCGCCTTCCTGTTCTTCCTCTACGGAGCCCGGCTGTCCACCCGTGAGGCGCTGGACGGCGTTCGGCACTGGCGGCTGCACATCACGGTCCTGGCCGCCACCTTCGTCGTCTTCCCGCTGCTCGGCCTCGCGGCCCGCGGGCTGGTGCCGGTGATCCTCACGGACCCGCTCTACCAGGGCCTGCTGTTCCTCACGCTCGTCCCGTCGACCGTGCAGTCGTCGATCGCCTTCACCTCGATGGCCCGCGGCAACGTGCCCGCCGCGATCTGCGCGGGCTCCTTCTCCTCACTGATCGGCATCGTGGCCACCCCGCTGCTCGCGGCCTCGCTGCTCGGCGGCAGCGGCGGCGGGTTCTCCGCCGACTCGCTGCTGAAGATCGTGCTGCAACTGCTCGTGCCGTTCCTCGCGGGACAGTTGCTGCGCCGCTGGATCGGCGGCTTCGTCACCCGCCACAAGAAGGTCCTCGGCCTCGTGGACCGCGGCTCGATCCTGCTCGTCGTCTACACCGCGTTCAGCCAGGGCATGGTGCAGGGCATCTGGCACCAGGTCAGCCCCGCCCGGCTGGGTGCGCTGCTCGGTGTCGAGGCCGTGCTCCTCGCCGTGATGCTGCTGCTGACCTGGTACGGCGGCAAGGGACTGGGCTTCAGCCGGGAGGACCGGATCACCCTGCAGTTCGCCGGCTCGAAGAAGTCGCTGGCCTCCGGACTGCCCATGGCGAGCGTCCTGTTCGGCGCGCACGCCTCGCTGGCCGTGCTGCCGCTGATGCTCTTCCACCAGATGCAGCTGATGGTGTGCGCGGTGATCGCCAAGCGCCGCTCGCGCGACCCCCGCGCCGAGGTCACTCCGACGGAGTCAGCCGCAGAGACACGAACCGCGGTCGGTACAGGGACACGTTCCGGCTGAGCTGGGCCGCGGCGCCGGTCGTCTCCAGCCAGTTGACGTCGTAGCTCAGGACGAGCCGTCCGTCGCCGCTCAGCACCGGATGGACCTGCGGGTTGTAGGCGGCCACCTGGCCCTGCGGCAGCGACGGACTGAACTCCTTCGCCGGCCCGTGCCAGGGCCCGGCCGGGGAGCACGCCCAGTACGAGGCCACGGTGGTCAGGCCCTTGGTGCCCGTGGCCATCGTGAACAGCACATATGTTCCGCCGTCCCGGACGACCGAGAACGCGCTGCCGACGCCCTTGCGCTGCCCGTCCCCGAGCACTGGCCGGGGCCGGGCGGCGGCCGTCCACGCCGAGCCGTTCCAGTACCGCCAGGCCGCCGGATCCCCGAGCCCGCCCTCCCGTACGCGTGCCACGTAGGCGTGCGAGGCCGGGCGGGAGGCGGCCCGGCCGTCGTCGCCGCCGAAGACGTATGTCCAGCCGTCCTGCTCGACCAGGGTCGTGCCGAAGAGCACACGCCGGGACGGGTCGGGGACCAGCTGCTGGTCGAGCACCTTGGTGATCGACTCCAGGCGCAGACCGGGCAGCGACAGGGTGGCGACCTCGGTCGCGGTGGGCACGCCGTAGATCCACGGGGCCTGGCCGGCCGTGCGCACCCACAGCAGTACCCGGACCACCTGCTCGGAGGAGCCGGGGGAGCGGGGTTCGACGCGGGCGGCGACCGGCCAGCGCCACTGGTTCGGCGCCGGGTCGGCGAAGAGCGGGGCGGGGAGGGTGGTCTCCAGTCGGCCCTCCCGCATCAGCACGGCCGAGTTGCGCACCAGCGGCGCGGCGGTGTCCCGCCAGGCGTGGGACTCGCCGGCCGGGTTGGGCGGGCCGTACACCCGGCCCAGGAAGGTGTCGGAGAACAGCCACAGCACCCGGCCGTCGGGCAGCCGCAGCGAGTGGGTGCCGTCGCCGCCCGTCCAGTCGTCGGTGCGGCCCGCGTCGTCGCCGTAGCGCGCGAACTCGGCGGTGAGGCCGTCGTCCGCCTGCCAGGAGTCCACCGTCCGTGCCCGGCAGGCGGCGTCGTCCTTCCGGCTCTCGTCCTCCGGAAGGGCGACGATCAGGGCGGCACCGAGAACCAGGGCCAGCAGCAGGCCGATCCCGGTTCCGGTGCGCTGTCGTGCTCGTGCTGCTCTTGAGTCGTCGGGCACGCTCCGTGACGTTAGTTGCTGCCGCTCACCTGGTCCATGGGCAGCCACAGGACGGTGCCGCCGGCGGCCGCTTTCGCGGCGCCGGACGCCAACTCCTCGTCGGACAGCGCCCGGTTCCAGACGTGGACGTCGTCGACCGCCCCGCTGAGGTACGCCCTGCTGTCCATCCGCTGGCCGATGTGCACACCGAACGGGGAGTTACGGCTGACCGAGCCCGGCACGTCCGTGGTGGTGAGCGGCGCACCGTCGAGGAAGAGCGTCAGCTTCCCGGCGCCCCGGCGCAGGGCCAGATGGTGCCAGCGTCCGTCGTTGTGGGCGCCGTCGGTCCACACCGAGGCCGACCTGACGGTGCTCGCGCCCGACCGGGTGGTGATGAGCCCCCGGACCCGATTGCTCGCCGGCTCCCCGCGCAGCCAGATCTGCGGCTGCGTGCTGCCGATGCCGCCCATCCACAGGAAGGGCTGTTCGCCGGTCGTGGCCGTGTAGCGGAAGAACAGCGAGGCGGTGAAGTCCCCTTCGCCGAGCGGGAGCCGGGACCGGTACGGCAGCCGTACGGCGTCGTCGGTGCCGTCGAAGGACAGCGCACCTCCGCGCACGCCGGTGGTCCGGGCGGCACCGCCGAGCACGGCCGCGGGGGTCGCGGCCGACGCGGCGTCACGGGTGGTCGGGTCGGGGCCCCGGCGCGGTTTCAGCCAGTCCTCGGTGAAGCGGGCGAAGCGGATCTCGTCGCGGGCGTCGACCGCGCCGCCCTCGTACAGCAGGCCCACCGTGGTGCCGTTGACGGCCGCCATGTCGGAGTAGCCGGACCAGTCGGTGGTGACGACCGTGCCCCGGTCCACGCTGTCCCAGGTGTGCCCGCCGTCGTAGGAGGAGCGGACCATCATCGTCCGGCGGCGGTCGGGGTCGGCCGGAGCGGACAGCAGCAGCCGGTCGCCCAGGCGTACGGTCGCGCCCTGGACCTGTGGGGTGTAGAGGTCCGGGAGGTCGCGGAAGGGCGTGGCGAAGCTGTCGCCGCCGTCCCGGCTGAGGGTCTGGGCACGGTGGCCCAGATCGGTGCCGTCCTGTTCCCGGCCGCTGACGAGGACGGCGCCGTCGGTGCGTTCGGTGAGCGTCACCTCGGAGGGTTTCTGCCGGAACGTGCCGTCCTGCGCTATGGGCCAGGAGTCCGTGGCGCCGACCCGCCAGTGGTCGCCGCCGTCGTCGCTGACGATGAGCGCGGCGTGGTTCGCGGTGACCCGGCTGCCGTCCCACGTCTCGGTGTTGACGCCGAACACGAGCCGCCCGGCGTGCTTGCCGTGGGTGAGCTGGATGCCGTGCACGGGGCCGGTGGCGTACCAGGAGTTCCAGTGCGCGGGCAGGATCTGGTCGCTCAGGTCGCGCGGCTTCGACCAGGTCCTGCCGTCGTCGTCGCTGTGCTGGAGATGCGGGGTGCGGTCGCAGGGGACGGTGCAGTTCCCGGCGTCGGTCCGGCCGGTGTTGTACGTCTCGGCCAGCAGGATCCGGCCGGTTTTGCGGTCCACGAGGGGCGCCGGGTTGCCGTGCGTGTCGCCGGCGCCCTCGGTGACGACCTGGAGCGGCCCCCAGGTGCGGCCGCCGTCGGTGGAGCGCTTGAGGACGATGTCGATGTCGGCCGCGTCACCGCAGTTGAGGACGCGGCCCTCGGCGAAGGCGAGCAGTGTGCCGGACGTGGTCCGCACGATCGCCGGGATACGGAAGCAGGCGTAGCCGGGGTCCTGGGATGCCTTGAAGAGGACCTGCTGTTCGAACTCCGGTAAGGCCGTGGCCGGCCGGGCCTGGGCGGGGAGGGCCGGCGCGAGCAGCGCGGCGGCGGCGAGAACGGCTGTCAGGGTGGATCTCAGACGTGCGCGAAGACTTGACGGCATGGTGCGACCTGCCCTTCATGCGTCTGTCGGCTGGACCACCGAGGCATGGGAACGGACATCCGGGCGGCGGAGGTGCGGACAACCGGACATCCCACGTCCCATGTGTGGGGCCACAGACGGTACTTGGACTCACAGACCCCCCACAAGAAGCGTGCGTCAGGGGATCAGGACGACCTTTCCGTGGTTGGCCCGTGCCTCGATCTCCCCGTGGGCCTTCGCGGCGTCCGCCAGGGCGAACTCCCCGTGGACCACGGGTGCGATCTCTCCCGCCGCGAAGAGCCGCCACAGCTCCTCGCGCCACTGCTCGTACAACTCCGGTCTCCCGCGCGCGATACGCGCCATCTGGAACCCGATCACCGACTTGGCGCCCACCAGCAGGTCGTACGCCTGCACGGTGCCGCCGCCCGAGCTGTACGCCACCAGCCGTCCCTCCGGGGCGAGCGCGGCGAGGGCCCGGGTGAGCAGTTCGCCGCCGACCGCGTCCAGGGCGTAGTCGACGGGAGTGCCCCAGCTGTCGTCGCCGTACGTGACGACGTGGTCGGCGCCCAGGTCGCGGACGAAGCCGGCCTTCGCCGGGTCGGAAACGGCCCCCACGACCCGGCCCGCGCCCCGTGTCCTGGCCAGCTGGACGGCCAGATGGCCGACGCCGCTCGCCGCCGCCGTGACCAGGGCCGCCTCGCCGGGTTCTGGCCGGGCCGCGGCCAGGGCGCCGAGGGCGACCAGGCCGCTGCGGACCAGGGCGACCGCGTCGACGGCACGGGCACCGGCCGGCACCGGGGAGGCCATGGCCTCGTGCAGGAGGGCGAAGTCGGCGTAGCCGTGGCCGAAGCAGAGCCCCGTCACCCGGTCGCCGGTGCCGAAGCGCGTGACGCCCTCGCCGGCGGCCGTGACCTCCCCGGCGATCTCGCCGCCGAGCGGGACCGGCTCGGCCGCCTCGGTGACCTTGCGTACGACCGGGAGCGTGACGCCGATCGCCTCCGCGCGCACGAGCAGTTCTCCGGGGCCGGGCTCGGGGACCGGAGCCTCCTCCACGAACAGGGGGCCGCCTCGGGATTCGTAGCGGACGCGGCGCATCGCACCTCCGGTGGTCGTTGGTACTCCCAATGAAGTCGTTGGGGAGCCCAACGGTATAGGACGATCATAGGAAGGACCAACGATTTCTTGGCTAGGCTGCGGCCATGTCGGAAGCCCCTCTGCCCGCGATCCGCTCCCTGCCCAGCTGGCTGCTCGGCCGCGCCGCCGCCCGCGGCCGGACCCTGGTGGCCGAGGCGCTGGCCGAGGAGGACATGAAGATGTGGCACCACGTGGTGCTCTCCGCCGTACGTGACCTCGCCCCCGTCGCCCAGGCCGACCTCGGCCGCGGGATCCGGCTCGACCCCAAGGACCTGGTCGGCATCCTCGACGACCTCCAGTCGGCCGACCTGGTGCTGCGCGAGCCCGATCCGAAGGACCGCCGCAAGAACGCCGTGTCCCTCACCGCACGGGGAGCCCGGCTGCTCAAGCGCTGCGAGAAGGCGGCCCGGGCCGCGAACGACGAGCTGCTCGCCCCGCTCTCGACAGCCGAACGCGAGCAGTTCACCGGGATGCTGCGACGGATATCCGGCACGGCTGACTGAGGCGGCTGGGCAGATGTGAGACGGGGCCCCTGCGGCGCAGGGGGCGCTCCCCGCCGGTCGGGGCCCCGCCGCCGTGTCGCGGAGGAACCTGTTCAGCCCTGGGCGGCCGCCGCCCGCAGAGCGATCCGGTCCTCACCCGCGTACACGTTCATGGAACCGCCCCGCAGGAAGCCCACCAGCGTCAGGCCGGTCTCGGCGGCCAGATCCACCGCCAGCGAGGACGGCGCCGATACCGCGGCCAGCACCGGCAGCCCGGCCATCACGGCCTTCTGCGCCAGCTCGAAGGAGGCCCGGCCCGAGACGAGCAGGATCGTCCGCGACAGCGGCAGGTCCCCGTTCCGCAGGGCACGGCCGACCAGCTTGTCGACCGCGTTGTGCCGGCCCACGTCCTCCCGGACGTCCAGCAGCTCGCCCTCCTCGGAGAACAGCGCCGCCGCGTGCAGGCCCCCCGTCCGGTCGAAGACCCGCTGGGCCGCGCGCAGCCGGTCGGGCAGGCTCGCCAGCAGCTCCGGGGTGACCCGGACCGGGGGAGTGTCGGCGATGGGCCACCGTGCCGTCGTGCGTACCGCGTCCAGCGACGCCTTGCCGCACAGGCCGCAGGAGGAGGTGGTGTAGACGTTCCGCTCCAGCGTGATGTCGGGGATCACCACGCCCGGCGCCGTCTTCACGTCGACGATGTTGTACGTGTTGGACCCGTCGACCGTCGCCCCGGCGCAGTAGACGATGTTCTGGAGGTCGTCCTGCCCGCCCAGCACCCCCTCGCTCACCAGGAAGCCCGCGGCCAGGGCGAAGTCGTCGCCCGGGGTGCGCATGGTGATCGCCAGGGGTTTGCCGTTGAGCCGGATCTCCAGGGGTTCCTCCGCGACGAGCGTGTCCGGGCGGCTGGAGACCGCCCCGTCCCGGATGCGGAGCACCTTGCGTCGTTCCGTGACTCGTCCCATGTCCTGATCAGCCCCGGTTCTGTACGTGCTGGTAGCCGAAGCGGCCCTTGATGCAGAGATTGCCGTGGGTCACCGGGTTGTCGTGCGGTGAGGTGACCTTCACGATCTCATTGTCCTGCACATGGAGCGTCAGGTTGCAGCCCACTCCGCAGTACGCGCACACCGTGGTCGTCTCCGTCTGGCGCGACTCCTCCCACGTACCCGCCGCGCGCATGTCGAACTCCGACTTGAAGGACAGCGCGCCCGTGGGACACACCTCGATGCAGTTCCCGCAGTACACGCACGCCGAGTCGGTCAGCGGCGCGTCGTGCTCCACGGCGATCCGGGCGTCGAAACCGCGCCCGGCGACCGAGATCGCGAAGGTGTTCTGCCACTGGTCGCCGCAGGCGTCCACGCACTTGTAGCAGAGGATGCACTTGTCGTAGTCGCGCACATAGAGGTCGTTGTCGACCTTCGGTTCCTCGTTGAGCCGGGCCGCGTCCGGGCCGAAGCGGTCGGGCTTCGCCTCGTACTCCTTGAGCCACTCCGCGACCTTCGGGGTCGTCGACAGGTCCACGGAGGACGCGAGCAGTTCCAGGACGATCTTCCGGCTGTGCCGGGCCCGCTCGGTGTCGGTGCGCACCTCCATCCCGGGCTCGGCCTTGCGGGAGCAGGCCGGGACGAGGGTCCTGGCCCCCTCGACCTCGACGACGCAGACGCGGCAGGCGTTCTTGGGCCGGAGCGTGTCGCCCTCGCACAGGGTCGGGACGTCCTTCCCGGCGGCCCGGCAGGCGTCGAGGATCGTCGAGCCCTCCGGCGCCCGTACCGGCTCCCCGTCGAGCGTGAACTCCAGCAGACGGCGCGGGATCCCCAGCGGTGTGACGGTCATTCGTACGCCCCCAGACGGTCGATGGCGGATTCCACGGCGTTCCACGCGGTCTGCCCGAGACCGCAGATCGAGGCGTCCCGCATCGCGCGGCCGACCTCCCTCAGCAGGGCGATGTCCCCGGCGGCGTCGGCACCGGTGCGCTCCACGATCCGGTGCAGCGCCTCCTCCTGCCGCACGGTCCCGACCCGGCACGGCACGCACTGCCCGCACGACTCGTCCCGGAAGAACTCGGCGATGCGCAGCAGCAGCCGGGGCAGGGGCACGCTGTCGTCGAAGGCCATCACGACCCCCGAGCCGAGCGTCGTGCCCGCCTCCCGCGTCCCCTCGAAGGTGAGCGGGACGCCGAGCTCGTCGGCCCGGACGAAACCGCCCGCCGCCCCGCCGAGCAGCACCGCCCGCAGCCCCTCCCGCACCCCGGCGAGCGCGAGCAGCTCGCCCAGCGTCGCGCCGAACGGCAACTCGTAGACACCGGGCCGCTCCACGCTCCCCGAGACGCAGTACAGCTTCGGACCGGTGGACCTCTCCGTGCCGATCGCCGCGTACGCCGGGGCGCCCATCGTGAGGATCGGCAGGACGTTGACCAGCGTCTCGACGTTGTTCTCCACCGTCGGCTTGCCGAACAGGCCCTTCTCCACAGGGAACGGCGGCTTCGAGCGGGGCTCGCCCCGGTACCCCTCGATGGAGTTGAACAGGGCGGTCTCCTCACCGCAGATGTAGGCGCCCGCGCCGCGCCGGATCTCGATGTCGAAGGCGTAGCCCTGGCCGAGGATGTCGTCGCCGAGCAGTCCACGCGCGCGTGCCTGCGCGATCGCGTGCTCCAGCCGGTGCAGCGCGCGCGGGTACTCGCCGCGCAGATAGAGGTAACCCTGGTGGGCGCCGGTCGCGTAGGCGGCGATCGTCATCGCCTCGATGAGCGCGTACGGGTCGCCCTCCATGAGCACCCGGTCCTTGAAGGTGCCCGGCTCGGACTCGTCGGCGTTGCAGACGAGGTAGTGCGGATGATCGGGCTGGGACGCCGTGGCCTGCCACTTGCGGCCCGTGGGGAAGGCGGCACCGCCGCGCCCGACCAGGCCCGAGTCGGTGACCTCGCGGATCACCCCGGCCGGGCCCAGCTCGAAGGCCCGGCGCAGTGCGGTGCAGCCGCCGTGGGCGCGGTAGTCGTCGAGGGACGCCGGGTCGACCACGCCGACGCGGTGGAGCAGCATCAGACCGTCCTGCCCGGCCTGGGGCACCGCCAGCGCCGCGGGCGGCTCCTCCGGCGCCGAGTCGGGCGCACTCGCGGCGAGGACGGCCCGCTCGACGGTCGCCGGCGCCGACACCGCCGTACGCACCGGATCCCCGGCCTTGACCGCGAGCGCCGCCGGGGCCCGTTCGCACAGGCCCAGACAGGGGCTGCGCTCCACCGTGACACCGCTGCCGAGTCCCAGCCGGGCCTCGATCCCGGCGCACAGCTCCGGCGCCCCGGCCGCCGCGCACGCCAGGTCCGTGCACACCTGGAGCACCGTCGCCGGGCGGGGCTTGACCGAGAACATGGCGTAGAAGGTGGCGACCCCGTACGCCTCCGCCGGCGGTACCGTCAGCCGCCGGCACAGGTAGTCGAGGGCGCCGTCACTGATCCAGCCGATCCGGTCGTTGAGGGCGTGCAGCCCCGGCAACAGCAGGTCCCGGCGGTCGCGGGCCTCACGCCCGCCCCGGGCCCACCTGAGATCGGCATCGGAGCGATCGGCGCCCTCCCAGGAGGACTCGGGCGGCCCGAGCAGGGCGTCGACGGCCGCCCGCTCCTCGTCCGTCGGCTTGCTGTCACCGAAGTGCAGGTCCACAGTGCGTCACCCCACGATGGTCGCGATGGGCAGCTTCTCGATGCGGATCGCCGACGCCTTGAACTCCGCCGTCCCCGCGATCGGGCAGTTCGCCTCGATCGTCAGCGCGTTGGTGTCCACCTCGTCGGGGAAGTGCATGGTCATGAAGGCGAGCCCGGGCCGCAGCGCGGTGTCCACCCACACGGGCGCGGTCACCGACCCGCGCCGCGAGGTGACCTGAACCTGCTCCCCGACCACGACCCCGTAGCGCTCGGCGTCCTCCGGGCACAGCTCGATGTACTCGCCGCGCCGCAGCGGCGAGGCATAACCGCCGCTCTGCACACCGGTGTTGTACGAGTCCAGCCGCCGCCCGGTGGTCAGCCGGATCGGGTACCGCTCGTCGGTGAGGTCCACGGGCGGGTCGTGCTGCACGATCCCGAAGGGTGCGAGCGGGCCGCGTTTCGAACGGTCCGCCTCCCACAACCGGCCGTGCAGATAGGTCGGTTCGAGCCCGTCCGTGCTGGGGCACGGCCACTGGATGCCCTGGTGCTCCTCCAGACGCTCGTACGTCATGCCGTAGTGGTCGGGCGAGACGGACCTCAGCTCGTTCCACACGGTCTCGGCGTCGGCGTACTTCCAGTCGTGGCCGAGCCGGCCGGCGAGGTCGCAGAGGATGTCGATGTCCTCGCGCGCCTCGCCGGGCGGGGTGACGGCCCTGCGGACCCGCTGCACCCGCCGCTCGCTGTTGGTGGTGGTGCCCTCGGTCTCCGCCCAGCCGGCGGTGGCCGGCAGGACGACGTCCGCGAGCTCGGCCGTCTTCGTCAGGAAGATGTCCTGCACGACGAGGAAGTCCAGCTGTCGCAGCCGCCGTACGGCCTGCTCGCTGTCGGCCTCCGACTGGGCGGGGTTCTCGCCGATGCAGTAGACGGCCTTGAGACCGCCCTCCTCCATCGCCTCGAACATCTCCGTGAGGTTCAGTCCGTAGTGCGGCTGGATGACGGTGTCCCAGGCCGACTCGAACTTCAGCCGGGTGTCCGGGTCGAGGATGTCCTGGAAGCCCGGCAGCCGGTTGGGGATCGCGCCCATGTCGCCGCCGCCCTGCACGTTGTTCTGCCCGCGCAGGGGCTGCAGGCCCGAGCCGTAGCGGCCGACATGGCCGGTGAGCAGGGACAGGTTGATCAGGGCGCGGACGTTGTCGGTGCCGTTGTGGTGCTCGGTGATGCCGAGGGTCCAGCACAACTGGGCGCGCTCGGCACGCGCGTAGGCGTGCGCCAGCTCACGGATCGCCGCGGCCGGTACGCCCGTCACCTTCTCGGCGAGCGACAGCGTCCACGGCTCGACCAGCGCCCGGTACTCCTCGAAGCCGGTGGTCGTCCGCTCGATGAACGCCTCGTTGGCGAGGCCCGCGTGGATGATCTCGCGGCCGATCGCGTGCGCCATCGGGATGTCGGTGCCGACGTTGAGGCCGAGCCAGCCCTCCGCCCACTCGGCGGTCGAGGTCCGGCGCGGATCGACCGCGTACATCCGGGCGCCGTTCCTGATCCCCTTCAGCACGTGCTGGAAGAAGATCGGGTGCGCGAAACGGGCGTTGGAGCCCCACATCACGATCAGGTCGGTGTGCTCGATCTCCTCGTACGACGACGTCCCGCCGCCCGAGCCGAACGCCGCTGACAGGCCTGCCACGCTCGGGGCGTGACAGGTGCGGTTGCAGGAGTCGACGTTGTTGGTGCCCATGACGACCCGGGCGAACTTCTGCGCCACGTAGTTCATCTCGTTGGTGGCGCGGGCGCAGCTGAACATCCCGAAGGCGCCGCGGTTGCGGGCGATGCCCCGGGCGGCCCGGTCCAGGGCCTCCTCCCAGGTGGCCTGCCGGAACGGCTCGTCGCGGGAGTCCCTGACGAGCGGGTGGGTGAGCCGGGTGTAGGTCTTGGGGGTCCGGTCGCGTTTCCTCATGCGGCGCTCCTCAGCGCGAGCAGGTCCGAGATGGCGTGCACGGTGCGCAGGGTGGGCACCTCAACGCCGGTGATCTCCGCCAGCTCGACGACCGCCGCGAGGAGTACGTCGAGTTCGAGCGGCTTGCCGCGCTCCAGGTCCTGGAGCGTGGAGGTGCGGTGGTCGCCGACCCGCTCGGCGCCCGCGAGCCGGCGCTCGATGGAGACGCCGACCTCGCAGCCGAGGGCCCGGGCGACCGCGAGCGTCTCGGTCATCATGATCTCGATGACCCGGCGGGTGCCGCCGTGCAGGCACATCTGCCGCATGGTCGCGCGGGCCAGCGCGCTGATCGGGTTGAAGGAGATGTTGCCGAGCAGCTTGACCCAGATGTCGTCCCGCAGATCGGGCTCCACCGGGCACTTCAGCCCGCCAGCCTGCATCGCCTCGCTGAAGGCCAGACAGCGTGCCGAGAGGCTGCGGTCGGGCTCGCCGATCGAGAACCGTGTGCCCTCCAAGTGCCGTACGACGCCCGGCCCTTCGAGTTCGGTGGCCGCGTAGACGACACACCCGACGGCCCGTTCGGGCGCGAGCACCGCACTGACCGCGCCGTCCGGGTCCACGCTCTCGACGCGGTGGCCGTCGTACGGGCCGCCGTGCCGGTGGAAGTACCACCAGGGGATGCCGTTCTGGGCCGCGACGACCGCCGTCGTCCTGTGCAGCAACGGCGCGATCAGCGGCCCGCACGCCGCGTACGCGTTGGCCTTCAGGCCCAGGAAGACGTAGTCGACCGGGCCCACTTCGGCCGGGTCGTCGGTCGCGTGGGGGTGCGCGGTGAAATCGCCCCGCGGGCTGCGCACCCGGACTCCGTGCTGCCTCATGGCCGCCAGATGCGGTCCACGGGCGATGAGATGCACCTCGGCACCCGCGCGATGGAGCGCGGCGCCGACGTAGGCGCCGATGGCACCGGCGCCGAGAACTGCGACTTTCACGGGAACACTCCGTTCGGTTTGAGGGATACCGCGGAGGTTGACCGCCGCACGACCGCTCAGGAACGCGCCGTGCGGCTTGTGTCGACGAAATATTGTCTACAGTATGGAGGTTGGGGCGGCAAGGGTTCGCGCGGTGACCGTTCGGCGCATGCTGAATACCGTTCACCGCATACGGTCGACGTGCCGCCTTTTCAACTCCCCTGTGACTGCCTACCGTCCGGGATTCATGAGTCCCCCAGTCGCGCCCCCGGGCTGGAGCCGCTGGCTCGTTCCGCCCGCCGCTCTTTCCGTACATCTCTCCATCGGCCAGGCCTACGCCTGGAGCGTGTTCAAGCCGCCCCTCGAGTCCGCGCTCGGCCTCAGCGGCACACAGAGCGCGCTGCCCTTCCAGCTGGGCATCGTCATGCTGGGCCTGTCCGCCGCGTTCGGCGGCACGCTCGTGGAACGCAACGGCCCCCGCTGGGCGATGACCGTCGCCCTGGTCTGCTTCTCCTCCGGATTCCTGCTCTCCGCGCTCGGCGCGTCCCTCGAGCAGTACTGGCTGATCGTGTTCGGCTACGGCTTCGTCGGCGGCATCGGCCTCGGCATCGGGTACATCTCGCCCGTCTCCACACTGATCAAGTGGTTCCCGGACCGGCCCGGCATGGCCACCGGCATCGCCATCATGGGCTTCGGCGGCGGTGCGCTGATCGCCTCGCCGTGGTCGGCGCAGATGCTGGAGTCGTTCGGGTCCGACAGCGGCGCCATCGCCCTGGCGTTCCTGGTGCACGGCCTGTCGTACGCCGTCTTCATGCTGCTGGGTGTGCTGTTGGTCCGGGTTCCGCCTCATGCCTCAGGGGCGCGGGGAACTGCGCGACAAGCCCCCACCGGCCCGCAGGTATCCGCGAAACAGGCGCTGCGCACTCCCCAGTTCTGGCTCCTGTGGACCGTGCTCTGCATGAACGTCACCGCCGGCATCGGCATCCTGGAGAAGGCCGCCCCGATGATCACGGACTTCTTCGCGGACACCTCCGCACCGGTGTCCGTGACGGCCGCCGCCGGCTTCGTCGCCCTGCTGTCGGCCGCGAACATGGCGGGCCGCATCGGCTGGTCGTCGACGTCCGACCTGATCGGCCGGAAGAACATCTACCGCGTCTACCTGGGCGTCGGCGCGCTGATGTACGCGCTCATCGCCCTGTTCGGCGACACCTCCAAGCCGCTGTTCATCCTGTGCGCGCTGGTCATCCTCTCCTTCTACGGCGGCGGCTTCGCGACGATCCCGGCGTACCTCAAGGACCTGTTCGGCACGCACCAGGTCGGCGCCATCCACGGGCGGCTGCTCACGGCCTGGTCCCTGGCCGGTGTGCTCGGGCCGCTCATCGTGAACTGGATCGCCGACCGGCAGGAGGAGGCGGGCCGGCACGGCGCGTCCCTGTACGGGCTGTCCTTCGTCATCATGATCGGCCTGCTCGTCGTCGGCTTCGTCGCCAACGAACTCGTCCGGCCCGTCGACCCCCGCCATCACGTCCCGCAGCCGAAGGAGGCCGATCGTGTCCAGCAGCAGTCAGAGTCCGCCTAGCCCGGACCGGCGGTGGCTGATCGCCTTCGCCTGGGTGTGGGTTGGCGTGCCGCTCGCCTACGGGCTGTACGAGCTCGTCCGGAAGGCGACACAGCTGTTCACCGGCTGAGGCCGGTGGCGGGACAGGGCCGCCCCGGTGTGCGACAGGTGTCCGGGCGTCCGAGGTCCTGACCGAAGCTGACAAGCATGGCGCCGGTTTCCTGTTGCCTTGGCTGCCGTCGTACCCGTGAGTCACTGATCAGACTGGTGGGTCCCGCTACCCAAGGCAACGAGGGGGACCCACCCAGATGAACGGCTCGCGCATCGCCGCCGTCGGCCACTACCAGCCCGCCAAGGTGCTCACCAACGAGGACCTGGCGGGCCTGGTGGACACCAGTGACGAGTGGATCAGGAGCCGGGTGGGTATCCGCACCCGCCACATCGCCGGGCCCGACGAGCCGGTCGACGAGCTGGCCGCCCATGCCGCCGCCAAGGCCCTCGCGGCGGCCGGCCTCGCCCCCGCCGACATCGACCTGGTGCTGGTCGCCACCTCCACCGCCGTCGACCGCTCGCCCAACATGGCGGCCCGGGTCGCGGCCCGCCTCGGGATGCCGCACCCGGCCACCATGGACCTCAACGTCGTGTGCGCCGGGTTCACCCATGCCCTGGCCACCGCCGACCACGCCGTCCGCGCGGGGGGCGCGAGCCGTGCGCTGGTCATCGGGGCCGACAAGATGTCCGAGGTGACCGACTGGAGCGACCGCAGCACCTGCGTGCTCGTCGGGGACGGGGCCGGGGCCGCGGTGGTCGAGGCCGCCGAGGAGTCCGCCATCGGGCCGGTGCTGTGGGGCTCGGTGCCCGAGATGGGACACGCGGTGCGGATCGAGGGCACTCCGTCCCGTTTCGCCCAGGAAGGGCAGAGTGTCTACCGCTGGGCGACCACTCAGCTGCCGCCCATCGCGCGCCGGGCGTGCGAGCGGGCCGGTCTGGAGCCGGCGGACCTCGCCGGGGTCGTGCTGCACCAGGCGAACCTGCGCATCATCGAACCCCTCGCCGAGAAGATCGGTGCCGTGAACGCCGTCGTCGCGCGCGATGTCACCGAGTCCGGCAACACCTCGGCCGCGAGCATCCCGCTCGCCTTCTCCAAGCTCGTCGAACAGGGCGCGGTCTCCACCGGCGACCCGGTCCTGCTGTTCGGCTTCGGCGGGAACCTGTCGTACGCGGGACAGGTCGTGCGCTGCCCCTGAGTCCACTCCGGGGCCGCCGTGGTGCCGCCCTGGTGTGACGCGGCCAACTGCCCGGATCCCTGGCCTTTGTGCGCCGTAGACTGTAGACGAAAGACAATCGATACTGACTCTGCGGCGACACCGGCAGCCGCCGCGCTGTGCACGGCCCTGCCGAGGAGGGGGACCGCGATGCTTTCGACAGGCCTGCCCCAGGGGGCGGTACCCAAGCTGGAACGCCCGGGTCCGCTGCGTGACCGTGTCTACGAGGCACTCCTCGAACTCATCACCACCCGCGCCCTCCAGCCCGGCCAGCACCTCGTCGAGAGCGAACTCGCCGGGCATCTGGGCGTCTCCCGGCAGCCGGTGCGCGAGGCGCTGCAGCGGCTCAACACCGAGGGGTGGGTCGATCTGCGGCCCGCCCAGGGCGCGTTCGTGCACGAGCCGACGGAGGAGGAGGCCGACCAGCTCCTCACGGTCCGTACGCTCCTGGAGGCCGAGGCGGCCCGGCTCGCGGCGGCCAACGCCGACAGCGCCGGCCTCAGCGCCCTGGAAACCCTCTGCGCGGAGGGCGAGAAGGCCGTCGAGGCCGACGACGTGGACGGCGCCGTCGCCATGAACGCCCGCTTCCACACCAAGATCATGGAGCTCGCCGGCAACGCGGTCCTCGCCGAACTCGCCGCCCAGGTCGACCGGCGGGTGCGCTGGTACTACACGCCGGTGGCCCGTCAGCGCGGCCAGCAGTCCTGGATCGAGCACCGCGAACTGATCGCGGCCATCTCCGACCGGGACGAACAGCGGGCCACCCAGCTGATGCGCGAACACACCGAGCACACCCGGCGGTCGTACCACGCGCGGGCGCGTACGTAGAGCCTCAGCGGCTGTCGGCGGTTCCCGCCCCTCAACTCCCGCTATACGCCTTTGTCCTGTGAGTGGAAAAAGTAGAGGGCAATTCCTGCGCGACTTCTTCCCACCACCGGCAGCCGCTGCTACGTTCCCTCCGAAAGCAAGCCACTGATGTGGCGGGAAACCGGCGCGCACAGGCCGATCGAGGCGGGGAGGGGCTCGTGAGACGTATGACCGCACGACCCGGAAACGCCCACCAGGCCCGGCTGCTCACGCTGTTGCGCGACGGCGGCCCCAACTCCCGTGCCCAGCTGGGCGACCAGGTCGACCTCTCGCGGTCCAAGCTCGCCGTGGAGGTGGACCGGCTGCTGGAGACGGGGCTGGTCGTGGCCGACGGACTCGCCGCCTCGCGCGGTGGCCGTCGCTCCCACAACATCCGGCTCAACCCCGGTCTGCGTTTCCTCGGCGTCGACATCGGCGCGACCTCGGTCGACGTCGCCGTCACCAACGCCGAACTGGAGACCCTCGGCCACATCAACCAGCCCATGGACGTGCGCGAAGGTCCGGTCGCGGTCTTCGAGCAGGTCCTGGCCATGGCCGCGAAACTGAAGGCCTCCGGGCTCGCGGAGGGGTTCGACGGCGCCGGCATCGGCGTCCCGGGCCCGGTCCGCTTCCCCGAGGGCATTCCGGTGGCACCGCCGATCATGCCCGGCTGGGACGGCTTCCCCGTGCGGGAGGCGCTCAGCCAGGAACTCGGCTGCCCGGTCATGGTCGACAACGACGTGAACCTCATGGCGATGGGGGAGCAGCACGCGGGCGTCGCCCGCACCGTCGCCGACTTCCTCTGCGTCAAGATCGGCACCGGCATCGGCTGCGGCATCGTCGTCGGCGGTGAGGTCTACCGCGGTACGACGGGCAGCGCCGGCGACATCGGGCACATCCAGGCCGTGTCCGACGGCAGGCCCTGCGCCTGCGGCAACCGGGGCTGCCTTGAGGCCCACTTCAGCGGGGCGGCCCTCGCCCGTGACGCCACGGAGGCCGCCCAGCAAGGGCTTTCGGCCGAACTGGCGTCGCGTCTCGAGGCGAACGGCGGTCTCACGGCCGTCGATGTCGCCGCCGCGGCCGCCGCGGGGGACGCCACCGCACTCGACCTGATCCGCGAGGGCGGCAATCACACCGGCCAGGTCATCGCCGGCCTGGTCAGCTTCTTCAACCCGGGTCTTGTGGTGATCGGCGGCGGGGTGACCGGCCTCGGCCACACGCTGCTCGCCGCGATCCGCACCCAGGTCTACCGCCAGTCGCTGCCGCTGGCGACCGGCAATCTGCCCATCGTCCTGGGCGAGCTGGGACCCGCCGCCGGTGTCATCGGCGCGGCCCGGCTGATCAGCGATCACCTGTTCTCACCCGCGTAAGCGCACAGTTCAGCACGGCGTACCAGTACCGCGCCCCGCACAGTTCCCTGCTCCGCTCCGCGCTCCGCCCTGCCCTGAAACCGGCCCGCACGCCCGCCAAGGGGACCTCATGGCACCAGAACCACCGCTGCTCAGCATGTCCGGCATCACCAAGTCGTTCCCCGGCGTCCGGGCCCTCGACGGCGTCGACCTCGACGTCCAGGCCGGTGAGGTGCACTGCCTGCTCGGCCAGAACGGCGCGGGCAAATCGACCCTCATCAAGGTCCTGGCCGGTGCCCATCAGCCCGACACCGGCACCATCCGCTGGCGCGGCGAGGAGGTCACCCTCCGCTCGCCGATCGCCGCCATGCGCCTCGGCATCGCCACCATCTACCAGGAACTCGACCTGGTGGAGCATCTGTCGGTCGCCGAGAACGTCCACCTCGGCCACGAGCCGACCGCCGCCGGGTTCGTCGTACGCGGGAAGACGGCGCGCGACTCGACCGCTCGGCTCCTCCAGCGACTCGGGCATCCGGAGGTCGATCCCGCCCGTCTGGTGGGGGAGTTGTCGGCCGCGCAGCAGCAGATCGTGTCCATGGCCCGGGCGCTCTCCCACGACGTGCGGCTCATCGTGATGGACGAACCCTCCGCCGCCCTCGACCCGGACGAGGTCGACAACCTCTTCCGCATCGTCGGCGATCTCACCGCCGCCGGAGTCGCCGTCGTCTACATCTCGCACCGCCTGGAGGAGATCCGGCGCATCGGCGACCGGGTCACCGTGCTGAAGGACGGCCGGGCCGTCGCGAACGGGCTCCCGGCGAAGTCGACACCCACCCGCGAGGTCGTCGCGCTGATGACGGGCCGCAACGTCGAGTACGTCTTCCCCGGCCGGCCCGTCTCCCCGCCGACCGGAGAATCGGTTCTCCGGATTCAAGGGCTGGCCCGTCAAGGGGAGTTCGAGGCCTTCGACCTGGAGGTGCGGCCCGGCGAGATCGTCGGCCTCGCCGGACTCGTCGGCTCGGGCCGCTCCGAGATCCTGGAGACCGTCTACGGGGCCCGGAAACCGACGTCCGGTCAGGTACTGGTCGACGGACGGCCCTTGAAGCCGGGCAGCGTACGGGCCGCCGTCCGCGCCGGGCTAGGGCTCGCCCCCGAGGAACGCAAGGCCCAGGCCCTGCTGATGCTGGAGTCCGTCACCCGCAATGTGTCGGTCTCCTCCATGTCCCGCTTCTCGCGCGGCGGCTGGATCGACCGGCGCGCCGAACTCGGTGCCGCCCGGGCCGCGACACGCGAGCTGTCGCTCAGGCCGGACAACCCGTCCGTACCCGTGCGCACCCTGTCCGGCGGCAATCAGCAGAAGGCCGTCCTGGCCCGCTGGCTGCTGCGCGGCTGCCGGGTGCTGCTGCTCGACGAACCCACCCGCGGCGTCGATGTCGGCGCGCGCGCCGAACTGTACGCCGTGGTCCGCAGGCTGGCCGATGAAGGCCTCGCCGTACTGCTGGTCTCCAGCGAGGTGCCCGAGGTGCTCGGCCTCGCCGACCGCGTCCTGGTGCTGCGCGAGGGCCGTGTCGTCCACACGGCACCCGCGCGCGAACTCGACGAACACCGCGTACTCGACCTGGTCATGGAAGGAAGCCCGGCGTCATGACGCAGCCCGTCTCCCCGCCGCGGGACAGCACCGACAAGGTGCCCGAGGCTCAGCCCCCGGCCTGGCGCGGCCTGCTGTTCCGCGCCGACGTCCGCACCCTCTCCCTGCTCGGCGTGCTCGCCGCACTGATCCTCATCGGCGGCATCACCAAGCCCGACGAGTTCCTCGACACCCGCAACCTGCAACTCGTCCTCACCCAGGCCTCCGTGATCGGCGTCGTCACCGTCGGCATGACCTTCGTCATCGTCTCCGGCGGCATCGACCTGTCGGTCGGCGCGATCGTCGCCCTCGCCTCGGTGTGGGCGACGACGGTGGCCACCCAGGAGTACGGCTTCGCCGGCATCCTCTTCACAGCGATGGTCGTCGGAGTCGGCTGCGGCCTCGTCAACGGGGTGCTCATCGCCTACGGCGCGATGGTGCCGTTCATCGCCACCCTCGCCATGCTGGCCTCCGCCCGCGGCCTCGCCCTGCAGATCACCGACGGCAAGACCCAGATCGTCACCGTGCCCTCCGTTCTCGACCTGGGCGAACGCGACGCCTACATCCTCGGCATCCCGCCCCTGGTCATGGTCTTCGCCGTAGTGACGGTCATCGGCTGGCTGGTGCTCAACCGCACCACCTTCGGCCGCCGCACCGTCGCCGTCGGCGGCAACCCGGAGGCAGCCCGGCTCGCCGGCATCGACGTACGCCGCCAGCGGCTCTACCTCTATCTGCTGTCCGGCCTGTGCTGCGGCATCGCCGCCTTCCTGCTGATCATCCTGTCCGGCTCCGGCCAGAACACCAACGGCAACCTCTACGAACTCGACGCCATCGCCGCCGCGATCATCGGCGGGACCCTGCTCAGCGGGGGCCGGGGCACCATCGTCGGCTCCGTCCTCGGCGTCCTGATCTTCACCACGATCACCAACATCTTCGCCCTGAACAACCTGCAGAGCGACGTCCAGCAGATCGCCAAGGGCGCGATCATCGTCGCCGCCGTGCTGGTCCAGCGCCGTACCGCGAGCACGACCTGAGGAAAGGGTTCACCGCCATGACAGACCAGATGCCTTTCGCGAGCCGCAGAGGACTGCTCTTCGGGGCCGCCGCCGTCTCCGCCGGTGCCCTCCTCACGGGCTGCACGAGCAACGAGCCGTCCGACGCCAAGGACGAGCCGGCCGGGAACGACCAGCCCGCCGCCGACGACAAGCCGGGCAAGAAGGTCACCGTCGGCTTCGCCGGACCGCAGGCCGACCACGGCTGGCTCAACGCCATCAACGACAACGCCAAGGAGCGCGCCGAGAAGTACTCGGACGTCACCCTGGAGATCACCGAGGGCTCCAACGACACCGCCCAGCAGATCGGCCAGATCGAGACCCTCATCAACAAGAAGGTCGACGTCCTGGTGGTGCTGCCCGCCGACGGCAAGGCCCTCACCCAGGTCGGGCTGAAGGCGATGCGCGCGGGCATCCCGGTCGTCAACCTCGACCGGATCTTCAACACCCCGCAGGCCTACCGCTGCTGGATCGGCGGCGACAACTACGGCATGGGCCTCAACGCCGGGCACTACATCGGCGAGAAGCTCAAGGGCAAGTCGGGCGCCCGTGTCATCGAACTGGCGGGCCTGGACAACCTGGAGCTGACCAAGCAGCGCACCAAGGGCTTCGACGACGCCCTGAAGAACTACCCCAACATCAAGAAGGTCGCGCGCCAGGCCGCCGAGTTCACCGTCGAGTCCGGCCAGGCCAAGATGGCCCAGCTGCTCCAGGCCCAGTCGAAGTTCGACGCGCTGTGGAACCACGACGACGACCAGGGCGTGGGCGCGCTGCGGGCCATCGAGCAAGCCGGGCGCGACGACTTCCTGATGGTCGGCGGGGCCGGTGCGCTCTCCGCCTTCCAGGCCATCAAGCAGGACGACGGCGTGCTCAAGGCGACGGTGCTCTACCCGCCGACCATGGCCGCCTCCGCGATCGACCTCGCCCGCGCCCTCGGCCAGGGCAAGGGCATCGGCGGCATGGCCGAGTTCGAGATCCCCGCGTCGATCACGCTCTACTCGGCCGTCGTCGACAAGACCAACGTCGACCAGTACATGCCTACCGGCTTCCAGTGACCGGTTCCGCCCCCGCACCCCCCACGTGCGCGACCCCGACCAGGACGAGGAGGACTCCCAACATGGGAGCAGGTGGTAGTCGCGCAGCGCGGGGTCACCGCTCAGGGCGTCGACGATGG
>NZ_JBSHKH010000060.1:0-46377 GCF_053643595.1 Streptomyces sp. NPDC055506
CGGCACAAGGCCGAGCCCGCCCGGGTCGGCAGGTCGAGACCAGACACTGTGCTGCTCATTGCCGAGGCGATCCATGCCCTCGGTATCAGCGGTGTGCAGGCCCGCGTGATCGCGCGGCGGTCTCCACGTCTGCCGAGGCGGCGGAAGTGGGTGGGCTACCTGGTCTTGAACCGGTCCGGACGCATGAAGTCCAGGCCGTCGATGGTCTGCTTGCCGAGCGCCTCGTGCGCGGCGATGTGGCCATAGCCCGTGGCCATCTTGAAGCCCTTCCCGGAGAATCCGGTGGCGCAGTACACCCTGCTGTTCTCGTCCAGCCAGCCGAGGAGCGGATGCCTGTCCTCGGTGAAAAGGTCGGGGAAGGCGTCGGACCGCGCGATGGTGGGGATCAGGCCGGGGAAGAACTCGGTGACGATCTCGGTGACCTTTCCGATTTCTTCCCGGGTGAGCTCCCTGGGCACGGCGTCGGGGTCGGGGGTTGCCCTTGCGCGCCCGGCCAGCGGTCCGTCCACTGATGCCTTGACCGTCACGCCGTCGACGGCGGGTGCGCCGTACATGGAGCGATCCTCGTACCACCGGCTGAAGGCGGGGAAGTTCTCCGGCGAGAACTGGGTGCCGTCCTGGGCGATGAACCAGGTCAGGACGATCCGATGGGTTTGTGTGACGGCCTTGAGGTGGTCGGGCACGAGTTTTCGGGACCAGCCGCCGGAGGCGACGATGACCTTCCCGAACGTCCAGGTCCTGTCGCCCGAGGTGACGACCACGCCGTGGTCGGTTTCGGTGATGCTGTCCACGGGTGCGTTCTGAAGGACGGTGGCACCGTTCGCCTGGGCCGCCGCGACGGCGGCGCTGACAGCGCGGTCGGTGCGCAGAACGCCGGCGCGGGGGTCGTAGACGGCGCAGTCGTCGGGGCGGAGGTTGTGCTGGGGGTAGCGTTCGGCCATCTCCTCCCGGCCGAGGACGTGGTGCTCGGCTCCGGTGATGCGTGTCGCCTCGAGGAGGCTGTTGATGTAACTGCCGTTCGCGGTCCCGATGGACAGGCCCCCGGTAGGGGTGAAAATGTCCTGCCCGGATTCCGCTTCGAGCTCGGCCCACAGCTTGCGGGAGCGTTCGATGACGGGATAGTAGTCGGGCCTGCCGAGGTAGATCATCCGGAACAGGCGGGTGTCTCCGCCCACGGCACTGCGGCCGTGGGCCGGGGTGGCGGCCTCGAAGCCCACTACCGAGTCGGACAGCCGGGACGCCTGCCACAGGGCCATGCTTCCGATGCTGCCCAGGCCGATGACTGCGAGTTGTGCGTCCATGAGAGCAGGTTCCTTTTCGTCTACTCGTGAAGTCCGGCGAGTCTGCTGCCGAATCGGGCCAGGAGTGAGGTCTTGCTGGAGCCCCTGCGTTCTTCCCACTGGTCGGCAATACCGAAGAGCCGGTACATGGCATGAACCCCCAGCCAGCGGATGGGTTCCGGTTCCCACTTCCGTGCCCGGTAGCCGACCCAGGGAAGGGTGGTCCGTTCGGTTTCCTTCTCGAAGGCGAGCTCCACGAGAGTCCTGCCGCCGACGTAGGCCGACGTGACGCCGTGTCCCGCGTAGCCGGTGGACGATCCGACCCCGGATACCGGGTCCCAGTGCACGCCGCCGTTCCAGTCCCGTGTGACGCCCAGGACTCCCGACCAGGCGTGTTCCACCTCGAAGGGGATCCCCGGGAAGAAGGAACTGAGCTTGTGCGAGATCAGGTCGATGGTGGACTGGGCGGTCGCACCGGCTCCTCCCGTACCGGACCCGAAGCGGTAGGGGACACCGCGGCCCCCCATGGCGATACGGCCGTCCGCCGTCCGCTGGGCATAGATGAACGTGTGGGCGGAGTCGTTGAGGCACTGCGGCCCGTTCCAGCCGATCTGCTGCCACGCCTCCTTCGGCAGAGGCTTGGTCACGATCAACGAGGAATTGACCGGGATCACGCTCCGGCGGCCGAGCAGCGGTCCCGAGTAGCCCTCGGTGCAGATGAACGTCCGGGCGGCGGTGACCCGCCCGTCGGCCAGGGTGAGAGTACTGCCCGCGACACTGTCCACCCGGCTGCCCTCGTAGATCCGCACCCCCATGGAGGTCAGGGTGTCGGCGAGGCCGTAGACGAGTTTCGCGGGGTGGAACCGCGCGCAGTGCTTGTAGAAGAGCCCGCCGTGGACGGTGGAGATGTTGATCGTGGACTGGAATTCCTCCCGGCCGAGCAGGTGGACCTCGTCGTCGGTCAGCCCGTACTTCAGTTCGGCGTCACGCCTGGCCGCGAGCCGGCCCAGCCCCGCCTGAGTGTGGGCGGCGACGAGTGCGCCACCCTTGTGCTGATCGGCGTCGATGCCCTCGGCCCGGAGGATGTCCAGGACCGCGTCGACGCCGGCGACGAATTCCTGCTGAAGCGCCCGGCTCGCCTCCAGCCCTCCCCCGGCGCGGGCGAAGGTGGCACGGTTTCCCGGGGGCATGGCAGAGAGCCAGCCGCCGTTGCGCCCCGATGCGCCGTAGCCCACCTGTTCGGCCTCGAAGACGGCGACCGAGAGCGACGGTTCGAGCTTCTTGGCGAAGTACGCCGCCCACAAGCCGGTGTAGCCGCCGCCGACAATGGCCACGTCGACGGAGTCCTGGCCGGTGAAACGGAGAAACGAGGGCTTCTTGTCAGCCAGTTGGGCCACCCAGAAGCCGAGCTCTCCGTTTCTGGGTGGTGCCACGGGGGCTTTCATGGTGTGTCCTTCATCTGTCTCTGCGAACCGCGGGGGTCGGTACTGGAAGGGTGTGTAGCCGGCGTTGACGGGGGAAGGGGCGGCCCCGGTGAGGTACGAGGACTCCGACGACGCGGGGGAAGAGGACGGCGGGCCTCGATGGCTCGGTGAACGCTGTTGTGACATCGCGTCCGCCGGCACGATCGGCGCAGGGGTGCCCATCGTGCCGGCCGAGGGCGTCCAGGATTTGCCGGAGCCCGGTCACAGCCCACTGCTCATGACCGGCTCGCCCGCTACACCGCAGTGCAGATCACCTGGATCTCGACAGGGGTGTTGAGCGGCAGCCCGGCGACACCGATCGCGGTGCGCGCGTGCCGACCGTTCTCACCCAGTACCTCGATGAGCAGTTCACTGGCCGCGTTGGCGACCTTCGACTGCTCACCGAAGCCCGGCGTGCTGGCCACGAAGACCAGCATCTGCACGATCCGGACCCGGTCCAGATCGCCCACCGCCTGCACAGCAGCGGCGAGCGCGTTGAGCGCGGCATGGCGTGCGAGCTCCTGCGCGGTCTCCAGCTCCACGTCCCGGCCGACAACGCCCTGACCCAGCAGCTCGCCGTCCTTGAAAGGGAGTTGGCCGGAGAGGTGGATGGTGGAGCCCACCGTCCGGTGGGGCACGAGGTACGTGGTGGCGGCGAGGACGGGTAGCTTCAGTCCCAGGGCCTGGAGCCTTTCTGAAGCCGAGTCACCCTTGACGGTCTGAGGCAGGGGCTGACTCATTCCGTCACCGCCTTGCTGTGGATCATTTCCTCAGTTCTCCGCTCGGGCGTCAGGGGCGCGGCAGACCAAAGAGGACGGGGAGGTCGGCGATGTCGGTGATCCGCTCGTAGCCGAGCCAGTGCTCGTCGTGCTCCCAGCCGCGGTCCACGTACACCTTGTTCTCGATGCCCATGATCGCCGCGGAGCGCAGGTCGTACATCGGGCTCGCGGAGACATGGACGAGCTCGTCGGGTGTCACGCCGAGCTTGTCGAACATGTAGTCGAACGTGCCGAGACGCGGCTTGTACATGCCCATCTCCTCGGCGCTGATGATGACCTCGAACGGCGCCTTCAGGTTCTCCGCGAGGCGCACGGCGTGCGCGGTGTCGCTGTTCGTGATGATCACCAACGGGACCGCCTCGGCCAGGCGGTTCAGTGCCTCGGTGACACCGGGGTGCGGGCCCCACGTGGGGATGCGCTCGTACACCGCCCGCGCCTCGTCCTCGCGGTACTCGAGACCGACCTTGCGGGAGGCGCGTTCCATGGAACGCGCGACCACCTGGTGGAACGGCTGGTACGCGCCCGTGCACTCGTCGATCCGGTACGCCTTGCAGATCCGCAGGTATTCATCGGCGATCTCGGCCGGCAGCCGGTCGCCCAGGACCTCACGCATCGTGTCGTTGATTCTGAAGTTGATCAGCGTGCCGTTCATGTCGAACGTCACGAACTTGGGCTTGACGTCGAATCCCACTGGGTCCTCCAGGCGTTTCAGCGGAGCAGCCTTGCTTTGGTCGATTGTCGACCATCTTGCCGTCGATTGTCGACCGAGTATGTCCGGGCTGTCAATGGAGGGAGCTCCCTGCGGGGCGACCGGTATAGTCGACAAACGACCAAGTGGTCGACAGGTATCGAGGGAAGGCGACGGGGTGGACCACAAGTTCGAGTGGCAGGAGCAGCGGATGACGACGCCGGACGGCGTCTACCGCACGCTGCGTGCCGCCATCCTCGACGGCACCGTACCTCCCGGTGGCCAGCTGCGTGAGGCGCACATCGCGGCGGATCTCGGCATCAGCCGGTCCCCGCTGCGTGAGGCGCTGACCAAGCTGGAGGAGGAAGGGCTCGTCGTCAAGATCCCCTACCGCGGGGCGTTCGTCGTAGAGGTGAGCGCTCGCGAGGTCGCCGAGATCGACTCGGTCCGGCTGCGTGTCGAGCCGTACGCCGCGGAGCTGTCCGCCGAAGCGCTGCGCGGTCGTGAGCGGCCTCAGTTGCTGCAAACGGTCGAGGATCTCCGCCGGGCAATGGAGAAGGACGACATCCCGGCCAGCATCGACGCGCACCTTCGCTTCCACAGGCTCTTCTACGATCTCTCGGGGCACGGCGTGCTGCAGAGCCTCTGGAACGGCTGGGAGACCAAGCTGCGCCTCCACCTCAGCGTCGATCACCGCACCTACAGCGACGACCCGCAGCAACTGGTCGTCGAGCACGAGCGGTTGGCCGCGGTTGCCCTGGAAGGCGACACCGACGCGTTCCGTCAGGGACTGGCTGCCCACTTCCCCGTGGGGCTGGGAGCTCAGGCAGAAGACCCGGGGGAACGCACGCCAGGGCAAGCATGAGGCCATGCCTCATTGCGGGTGGTCGCGCGGGCGGGTCCGTTCTTCCCTGAGGCAGCGGGTGGCGGCGCACCCTTGTCCGGGCGAGGCAAGGGCGCCGTCCAGGACCTGGCGCACCGGCGGCATCAAGCGGACTTGATCGCCTTCCTCGGCGGCGCTGTCCGCAGCGTTCTGACGTTCAACGGGCGATTCTCGTGCCGCCGGCTCTCCATACAGCGAACGCTGACTGGTGGTCAGGTCAGGCCATCGCACCACATCACACCCTGGCCACACGACCGCGAACGAGTCTCAGTATTGACAATGTCTAAAATTAGGCTTAGTTTTCAAGCTCCTTGAGTAGGTGTGCGTGGCCTGTGTGGGTTTGTTCGTGTCTGGTCGGCCGCCACGCCTGGCCCCCGCTGAAATCGGAGTTTGAATATGAGGTGCTACGACTGCCTCCAGGAGGCGCGCAGCGACACCACCGGCATCGGTGTGTGCTCGCGCTGCGGCTTGGCCACCTGCGAGAACCACGCCCGCGTACGTCAGGCGCAGGTCACCCGCCTGCTCGGCATGGGCGCCACGTACGGCCGTATCCCGGCACGCAGGGTGGTGTGCCACACCTGCGACACGGCCGAAACGGCGCACTGACCCGGGTGGTGCGCTTATCGCATCGCACCATCGGTCGCCGAACGAGCGCCGCCCGCCCGAGCAACCCTTGTCGGCCCGCCCGGACTCCGCCCCGGATCACTGGCGCGGTGTCCGGGCCTCCATCGTGCCCACGGTCCGTGCGCCCCGCTGGAAGCGCGACCGCTGACGGCGGGATGGCTTAGGCGCACACGAGGGCGGATCGGTCGCCCGGTACGAGGCCGCGACCACCCGGTGGGAACCTGCTTCTGCGCGCTCGGGCCTGTCTCCCACGGCCCCGCCTCGGCACCCCTTCCCCGCGCCGGAGCGGCTCGATCATCCGCGTCGACCACTCGAGAACCAGCCGCCGTCAGCCATCGTCGCGGACGGGTGTGCCGCACATGCACATGATGTTCCGCTGCCGCACTCGTGGTTGAAGTTCGTATTGACACTGCTCGACAGGCAGCCATATGGTCGACAAACGACAATAGGGTGGCGATTTTAAGCCACCATACGGCGTTATGTCGCCGCTGTTACTCGCGAGGAGACCCGAGTGCAGATGATCAAGATTCATGAGCAGCGGGTCCCCGTGGCCAACGGCGTGGGTAAGTGCCCGGCTTCCGACCGGCTCCAGGCCCTGGGTCTGGCCCTTCCCGAGCTCGGTGACAACCCGTACTACGTCCACCACCGGACCGTGGGCTCCAGCATCTACATTTCGGGCCAGCTGCCCTACCAGGACGGCGAGTTGCTGGGGCAGGGCGTTGTCGGCCGGGACGTGGAGCTGGAGACGGCGCGGTCACTCGCGCGCCATGCCGCGCTCAACTGCCTCGCTGCCGCTGTGCAGGCGGTGGGCGATCTGGACCGGGTCCGGATCGTGCAGATGCTGGTCTTCGTGGCCAGCACGCCGGACTTCGGTGAGCAGTCGAAGGTCGCCAACGCGGCCAGTGAACTGCTCATCGAGGTACTGGGTGAGAACGGACGGCACGCGCGCACCGCGATCGGTGTCGCCGGACTGCCGCTCAACAGTCCCGTCGAGATCCAGATGGTCTGCACCGCCGTGTAGGGCGGACCCCACGGCGGTGTACGCGAGCACGTGGCGCGATGTCGCGGGCCGCGCGCGTTCGGCATCCAGGGGGAGTCAGCACCCGCACCCCTCGATCATTCCCCTCGATCATTCCAGGCAGAACCACAAGGAGAGCAGCGTGAACCGGCTGCAACGAGCACTCGACGCTCTGGTCGAGCGGATCGACACCCCCGCGCCGATCGTCCTGGTCGACGTCATGCAGGACAACATCGACCGCATACAGAGCTTCGCCGACCAGCACAACCTCAACGTCAGGCCGCACGTCAAGACGCACAAGTGCGTGGAGATCGGGCGACGCCAGATCGAGGCCGGCGCGGTCGGGATCACCGCGGGAAACGTCGGTGAGGCCGAGGTCTTCGCCGCGGCCGGGTTCGACGACATCTTCCTCGCCTACCCGATCTGGGCCGCGGGATCGAAGAAGCCCCGGATCCGCCGGCTCGCCGAGTCGGCCCGGCTGCGGGTCGGCGTCGACAACGTCGCGGCGATCGAAGCCCTCGCCGACGCGATGGGAGACGAACCGGACCGGCTGCAGGTCGTGATCGAGGTCGACTGCGGCGCTCGTCGTTCCGGGGCTCCGGCCGAGGTCGCGGGCGATCTCGCGCTCGCCGCCCGCAAGCGCGGTCTGGTGCCGGCTGGCGTCTTCACCTATCCCGGTCACGGCGGCGTCGGCCGGGACGCTCGCCGGCGTGCCGCGCAGGACCAGGAGGCCGCGCTCACCACCGCCGTACGCAGCCTCGATGGCGTCGGTGTCACCGCTGAGGTGGTCAGCGCCGGCTCCACGCCCACCCTCGAGTTCTCCACCAGCAGCGTGATCACCGAGATCCGTCCCGGCGAATACGTCTTCGGCGATCTGAACAACGCCCGGCTGGGCGCCTGCACGGAGGACCAGATCGCGCTGTTCGTCGCCGGCACCGTGGTCAGCGACTGGGTCCCTGGCCAGGTCATCGTCGATGTGGGCAACAAGGCCCTCAGCAAAGAAGGAAGCCCCGAGATCGGCTACGGCGGCATCGCCGGCACGAACGCGGTCCTGTCCAAGGTCAACGAGTACCACGGGTTCCTCCCGCTGCCGGACGGCGAGTTCCGCCCGAGCGTCGGCAGTGTCGTACCGGTGGTGCCCAACCATGTATGCCCGGTCGTCCTCGGTTTCGAGGAACTGATCGCCACCGACAGCACGGGCACGTCGCTGGAGCGCTGGCCGGTCGACGCCCGCGGCTTCCTCAACTGACCGGCACGGCACGAAGGTTCGTACCCGAGCCGGCGACCCGACCGACCTTCCCCGCAAGGAGTGCCTGACATGAGACTCGACAACGTCACCGCCCTGGTGACCGGCGCCAGCAGTGGCATCGGGCAGGCAGTGAGTTCCCACTTCCGCCGCGAGGGTGCGCGGCTGCTGCTCACCGGCCGCAGGGAGCGGCTCGACAGCGCCGAGCCCGACGACCTGTATGTTCCGGGAGACCTCAACGACGAGGCGTTCGTCGAGCACCTGGCCAAGCAGGCCGCCGAGTCCTTCGGCACCGTCGACGTCGTCGTCCTCAACCACGGTCTGCAGGCCGACGGTCCGCTCACCGAGATGGCCTGCGACGACGCGAAGAACGTGCTCGAGAGCAACCTGCTCAGCGCGTTCCTGGTGATGAAGCACTTCGCGCCGCTGATGCCCGGGACCGGTGGCTCGTTCGTCTGCGTCAGTTCACGGCTGGGCATGGTCGGCATGTCCGGGCAGGTCCTGTATTCCGCCGCCAAGGGAGGCCTCATCATGCTCGCCAAGGGCGCGGCGATCGAGTGGGCCCCGCGCAACATCCGTGTCAACGTCGTCGCTCCGGGCCTGACCGTCACCCCGGTCATCGAAGCGGCCTTCCAGCGCAGGCCCGACCCCGAGGCCTACCGCCGCCAGCGCGAGAGCACGATCCCGCTCCAACGCCTCGCAACCCCCGAAGAGGTCGCCGACGCGGTGCTCTTCTTCGCCTCCTCGGAGTCGTCGTACGTGACCGGATCGGTCCTGACCGTCGACGGCGGTTACACCGCTTCCTGAAGATCCCTGCTGGGCAGGCGACAGCTTCGTGAAGAAGCCGGGCTGCGTCGGCGTCTGCAAGACCATCGAAACCGCAACGTCGCCGGGGCCGGCTGACTGCCCGGTCCGCCCCTCAGCCGCAGGCCCGGCTCTGCTTCATCCCTCCCGAAAGTCCTCATACCGCGGCTCCGGTGAGGACCGCTCCACTCCGCCGGTCACCTTGTGTCACGGCTCCGGCTTCCCCACCGCCACTCACCCGGTCTTCTGGCCGGCGTTGCTCCGACGACAAGGTCGTCGGGGACTTTGATCCCACGGCGAACACGCGCCCGAAGCGGCGATCGGCAACGCAAGCGGCCGATGCTCTGACCGCGTTCGCCCTCCTGCACCATCCCACCCCCCGCACCCGCGAGGTAAAGCCCCGCACAGCTGGTCCCACGCGTCCCCAGATGAGGAGTATTGCCATGAGTGATGCCCAGATCGGTCGTAGAGCGCTCCTGCGAGGAGCAGGCGGCCTCGCCGCCCTCGCCGCTCTCCCCTCCCTCTCCGCCTGCGGTACCGGTACCAGCCGGGCCGGTACCGGCAGTGGCGGCAAGGGTGGTAAGACGGTGGTCGTCCGTGACAGTGGCGGTTCCTACGGTGCGGCTCTGCAGAAGGCGATTTATACGCCGTTCACGCAGGAGACCGGCATTCAGGTGAAGGTGCTGAACCTGGATGATGCTCCGTTGCTGGCGCAGATCAAGCAGGGCCGCCCGCAGTGCGACCTGATCAACAACTCGATGATGTCGCACACCAAGTACGTCCAGCAGGACGCGTTGGAGAAGCTGGACCTGGACCGGGTCAAGAGCGTGAAGAGCGCGAAGATCCCCGAGGCCCAGATCACCGACCATGCGATCGGCCACGCCTTCTACGGCCAGTGCATCGGGTACCGCACCGATGCGTTCGGGGGCAAGAGGCCGGAGTCGTGGGCGGATTTCTGGGACATCAAGGCGTTCCAGGGCGGCCGTTCGATGGTCAGTCCGGACGGTGACCTGCCGGAGCTGGAGTTCGCGCTGCTGGCCGACGGTGTCCCGATGGACAAGCTGTGCGATTGCGACCCCGACGCCGGCTGCGGCGGCCTGGAGAGTCAGGTAGGAGTGCTCCAGGATCTGCTGGGTGGCGGACTCTGCTTTCATGCCGGTGATACGTCGCCAGTCGTCCCACGCCTGCGGTCGCGTGTCGGTGTGGAGGAGGACTACCTGCGACACGTCGCCGGAGCCGGTCAGGCGGGGCGCGAGATCGGGCCGGCAGACGGGTCCGAGCCGCTCTGCGAACAAACGGGGCCAGCTCGCCTCTTCCTCGGGCAGGCCGGCCTCGATGAGGTGTCGACCAGCCGCAGCGCGGACAACGGCGTCAGCGCGGATGTTTTGAGTATGAGCGCGTTGCCGCCGGCGATGGCCGGGCCGAGCTTGTGGGCGACCAGGTTATGCGGCTGGCGCGGCACTCCGAGGGTGCGCGGTCTCCAGGCCTTCAGGCGCGGCCCTCCCTCTGGGAGGCAGAAGCCCACGCGCCACCGGACGCCCGGTCAACGCGTGCGGATCCAGACGGTCTTCTCTCTGGTCCATTGCGCGAAGGCGTCGGTGGACTTCTCCGCGCCACCGAACCCCGACTGCTTCCACCCTCCGAAGGGGGTGGTGATGTCGCCTTCGCTGTACGCGTTGACGGAGACCACCCCGGCTTCGATGCCCCGCGCGAGCCGGAGCGCGGCGTCGAGGTCGCGGGTCCACACCGAGGCGGCGAGCCCGTACTCGGTGGCGTTGGCCATCCGCACCGCCTCGTCCTGGGAGGTGAAGGTCTGGAGGGTGACGACGGGGCCGAACAGCTCCTTGGTGAGCGCGTCGCTGCCCTCCGCGGCTCGGCTGATCACGGTGGGCGGGTAGTAGGCACCGTGCGGCGGCAGATCGTGCGGCAGCCCGCCGGTGTGGATGTGGGCTCCGGCGGAGCGGGCCGCGTCCACCGCTGCCGCGACCCGTTCGAAGGCGGCACGGCTGATGAGCGGCCCCACCCGGGTGCGTGCGTCGACGGGATCGCCGATGGTGAGGTTCCTCGCGGCGGCGGTGAACCGGTCCAGCACCTCCTGGGCGATGCTGTGGTGGACCAGGACGCGGGAGCCGGCGGTGCAGTTCTGCCCCATGGTCAGGAACGCGGCCTCGATCATGTTGTCGATCAGTTCGTCGCCGTATTCGAGCGCGTCCGCCATCAGGACCTGGGGGCTCTTGCCACCCATCTCCAGGGAGACCCGCTTGAAGTTGGTCTCCGCCGCGTCGGCCAGGATGCGGCGTCCGGTGGCGGTGGATCCGGTGAACGACAGTGCGCGCACGAGCGGGTTGCGGGCGAGGGCCGTACCGGTGACGGCGCCGTGGCCGGGAAGAACGGTGAGCACGCCGTCCGGCAGGCCCGCCTCAGCCGCCAGTCCGGCCAGGTGCACGGTGGAGCGTGGGGTGGCCTCGGCGGGCTTGAGCAGCAGGGAGTTGCCCGCGGCGAGCGCGGGCCCGACCTTCCAGGCGGCCATCGCCAGTGGGTAGTTCCAGGGCAGGATCGCGGCGGCCACCCCGACCGGTTCACGGCTCACGAGGCCCAGGCTCTCGTGACCGGTGGGGGCGACGCGGCCGAAGACCTTGTCGGCCGCCTCCGCGAACCAGCGGATCGACTCGATCGCCCCCGGCACGTCGCCCGTACGGCACTCCGTGATCGGCTTGCCCGCGTCCTCACAATCCAGCCGGGCCAGGAACTCTGCGTCGCGCTCCATGAGGTCGGCCAGGCGCAGCATGACGCCGGCTCGCTCCCGCGGCGACCGGCCTGCCCAGACGCCGCTCTCGAAGACCTTGTGCGCCCGCTCGGCGGCCAGCGCGACATCCTGTTCGCTCGCCACCGGCAGAGTCGTGATGAGTTCCCCGGTCGCGGGATTGACGACGTCAAGCGTCTCCTCGACGCCGGTGATCTGCGTCCCGCTCATGCTTCCTCCACCAGTTCCCAGCGGCCGCCGTCGGCCCGGCGGGCCAGCCCTCTGCGGCGCAGGTCCTCCAGATAGCGGGCCATGCCTCGCTCACCGCGCTTGCGGAACAGCGGGAAGAGCCTGGGGAGCAGATTCGGCGCGAGCATCGCGAACCGCACCAGCCGGGACTCGCCGGATCTGACGTAGGCCTCCAGGCGCGGCTTGTCCAGCAGGCTCACGACCGCCCTGACGACTTCGGACGGATGCTGCGGCGCGTCCTGGAACTGCATGGAGTTCCCGCCCTCGACGGCCTCTTGGCGGAGCATCCGTGTGTCGGTCGCCGACGGCAGCACCGAACCGGCCTGTATGCCCTTGCCCCGCAGATCCAGCCCAATGGCGAGCATCGCGCCCCGCAGCCCGAACTTCGCGGCGGTGTAGATGGGGGTCTCGCCCAGCGGGAAGATCCCCCCGAGGGACACGGTCGTGATCACCCGGGGGTCACCGGAGGCCCGCAGCAGCGGAATGGCGATCCGGGTCGTGACCAGCGGAGCGACCAGGTTGACGTCGATCTCCCGCTGGATGCTCTCGACGCTGCGCACGTCGAAGCGCTCCGCGCTGGTCATGCCCACGTTGTTCACCAGGACGTCGATACGGCCGTGGGTGGTCGTGACGCCGTCGAGCATCTGCTCCACCGCGGTGCGGTCCAGCAGGTCGCAGCCCAGTCCGGCATGCCCGTTCCCGGGCAGATCGGCAGCGGTCCGCTTGGCCCGCGCCTCGTCGAGGTCGACCACGACGAGGCGGGCACCGCCTGCGGCGAAGCGGTGGCACAGGGCGCTGCCGATGCCTCCGGCACCGCCTGTCACCAGGATGACCTTCTCACTGAGGTCGTACGTCATGACGCCACCGCCTCTTGTCGCAGGGACGTCGCCTTGGGCGGCAGGCCCGCGGTACGCCAGCCCATCCCCTCGGCGACCTTGCCGAGGTACTTCACGAAGGCGTCGCTGTGGACGTAGCCGGTGTGGCGAGGCGAGTCGACGAACCTCAGTCCGCCGGACAGGTCCGGCCGGTCGCTGCGGATCATGCGGGCGAACCGCTCGGCGGTCGACAGCCCGGCCTGCGCGTCCCGGATGAAGGAAGCGATCAACTGGGCCTGACCGTCAAAGAGTTGGTAGGCGCCGGAATTGGTCTCGACGAAGCCGACGCCGAACAGACCCTCGTGCTCTCGGGAGAAGGAGGACAGGTAGAGGTCTGGGTGCTGCTCGTCGCCGAAGTACTTCTGCGCGACGGGGACTTTGTGGACGTATCCCGTGGCCAGCAGGATCAGGTCGAAGTCGTCGCTGGTGCCGTCGGTGAAGTGGACCGTCCGGCCCTCGGTGCGCGCGATGCCGGGCCTGGCCGTGATGTCCCCGTGCTGGAGATGGTGGATCAGCAGGGAGTTGATGGCCGGGTGGGTCTCGAACAGCCTGTGGTCGGGCTTTTGCAGACCGAGCCTGTGCGGGTCGCCGTTGATGAGCCGCAGCAGGCCGCCGAACAGCCTCTGCTGCAGCCACATCGGCAGGTGAGGTCCGCCCGCGGCGATGGTGTCCACCGGACGGCCGAACAGGTGCTTGGGTATGAACCAGTACCCACGGCGCATGCTGATCGCCGCGTGGTCGGCGGACCGCGCCGCGTCGCATGCGATGTCCAGTCCGGAGTTCCCCGCGCCCACCACCAGCACCCGTTTGCCCCGCAGTTCAGCGCTGCTTCGGTAGGTGACGGTGTGGCGGATCTCGCCGGTGAAGTCGCCGGGCAGGTCGGGGATGCTGGGGTGCCACTGCGCCCCCGTGCACACGACGACGTGCCTGTGCATGCTCGCCCGGCCGTCGGCCCGGGTGACCGTCCAGGTGCCGTCCGGGTTCTTGTCCACGCCGCGGACCTCGGTGCCGAACTCGATCCGCTTCCGCAGCCCGTACGTCTCGGCGAACGACGTCAGGTAGGAAAGGATCTGCCGGTGCGGCGGGTAGTCGGCGAAGTGGTCCGGCATCGGATAGCCGCCGAAGCCGGAGAGGGTCTTGCTGGAGATGAAGTGGGCCGACTCGTACATCGGGCTGCCCGGATTGTCGATGTCCCACAGCCCGCCCGGTCCGGTGTGCCGCTCGATGTGCGTGTACGGCAGGTCCCGCTCGGCCAGCGCCCTTGCGACCGCCAGCCCTGCGGGGCCCGCACCGATCACACAGGTGTCGTACTGGTTCTCACTCACCAGCCCGCCTCCCTTACTTGGATGTCTCATGAGTTGTGGGGAACCTATGCGCCGGTTGACCGGCGGGAACTGACCCGCGCGGCCACAGAGGGGACCGCAGCGGCCACGGACAGGCCTCGGCGTCGGGACCGTTCAGCATGCGGTCCAGCCGGGCAGGGCTGAACTGACGCGGGCCCAGTGGCGGACGTACGTCGGGCGACATGCCTCACCAGAGGGTTTGCGGCCAGTGATCCGGCGTCTCGATCTCGGATTCGGCCACGCTCCGGGGGACGTCACCGGGGCCGAGCCGTCGGACAACCCGCCTGGAGCGCTCATCCGGTCTCGGCGGCGGAGGGCGCGAGCTTGTGCTCGGCCGATGCCTTTGTGCCGGCCACCGTCATCCGGAGCAGGGGCAGCGAGGCGATGACGGTGCCGAGCGCCAGGACGATGCCGAGCACGTCGGCCCCGGCGGAGTCGAGGACGGCTCCGACGGCCAGGGGTCCGATGCCGGTGCCCAGGGCGCCCGCGCCGCTGAGGGAGGCGACCAGACGTCCGGTCGGGTCGATGAGCGCCGCGGCGGCGAGCATCTGCACCAGGACGGCCAGTTGGCAGGCCTGCCAGAGGACGGCCGCGACGGTGAAGAGCACGGGGTCGTGGGTGAGGACCAGGGCCGCCATCGCGAGGGCTTGCGCCGTGACGAAGACGGCCATCGACCGCATGCGCCCGAACCGCCGCGCTGCCATCGGACCCACCACCGCGCCGACGAGCGCCACGACGCTGGAGATGGCGAGGACGGCCGACACGGCCGAGTGGGAGAGCCCTGTGTGCTGACGGCCGAGGACCGAGGCGTAGGACCACGCGCCCTGGGTGACGGTCCACAGCAGCGCGGTTCCGAGGAGCAGTACCACCGACGGCTTGGCCGTGGTTGTCACTCCCGTACCGGCGGAGGCGGCGCCCGGTGTCGCGGGACCGTCCGGGAGCCGGTGTACCAGTGGCCAGGCGACGAGACAGCACAACGCCATGAGCAGGAAGCCGGTCCCCTCCCCCAGGTCGTGGTTGGCCGCGGGGACGCCCATGATCAACAGCGCCGTCATGCCGACCACGCCGGAGATGGTGACCGCGGACGCCTTGTCGGCGTCGTCGGTGGCGGCGAGCGCCGCCGTGGCCGCCGCGTAGACCGCGCCGAGCCCCGCGCCGAGGACCAGGTTGGCGAGGACCAGGGTCACCGGGTCGGTGGCCGCCGCCGCGCCCAGGAAGCCGGCACCGGAGAGGGCGAGCCCGAGGCGGGTCATCCGCACCCGCCCAGGCCGCGCTGCCCGCTTTGCCAGCAACAGTGTGACCACCGCCGTCGCCATCAGCTGGGTCGCGGCCACAAGCCCGGCGCCGGAGTCCGACAACCCGAAGCGTGACGCGAAGTCGTCGACGAACACGGGCATCACGTTCGCCCCGCCGTTGCCGAGGGTGACTCCGGCGATGAGCGCCACGGCGACACCGAAGGTCAGGGCGGAGGCGCTTCGCGCGCTCACCGGCCGTTCCTCTGCGAGGAGTTGGGGACTACCACTGTTCCTCGGCGGAGCGCCGAGCGTGCAACAAGCATGAGAGCCTCACGAGTCAGGGGGCACGAGCCGTGTTTCGGGGCACGGGCCACGGACGCGTCGGACGTCCGCGGCCCGTGGGTCGGGGATTCGACGCGGTGAACGTCTGCCACCGCACCGTGGGCGGATCAGCCGGCCCAGACGTCTTCCACGTAGTGGCCGGACTCGGTGAGGGCGGCCAGCCAGGCGGTGGCCTCCTCATCGCCGGCGCCTGTGTTCTTGCGGTAGATCGCCATGAACGCCTCCCGCACCGCCGGGGCCATACGACGGCCGTCGCCGCAGATGTAGACGCGTCCGCCGGCCTCCAGTACCGCCCAGACCTCGTCGCTCTCCTTGGCGATGCGGTCCTGGACGTAGCGGGCACCGTCCTCGGGGGCGCAGGAGAAGGTGGGGCGCATGCTGACGGCTCCGGCTGCCTCGGCCGCCTCGAACTCCGCGCGGTGGAGGTAGTCGACGTCGGGGTGGTCGCAGCCGAAGTAGCACAGCAGCGTTCCGGTCGACCGGGTGTGGTGGCGGTCGAGGACCGCGCCGCGGAAGGGAGCCAGGCCGGTGCCGGCGCTGACCAGGATCACGGGTACGGAGTCGTCCTCGGGCAGGCGGAAGTCCTCGCTGCAGGGCAGCACCCGGGCCTGGACGGTGTCGCCGGCGTTCACGGTCTGCAGGTAGTGCGAGCCGATGCCGCGGAAGGTGCCCTCGCCGCGGCGGTGGGGCGCGGCGAGCAGCGACACCATCAGGTCGACTTCGCCGGGTGCCGCTGCGGCGGACGAGGAGACGGAGTAGTGGCGCGGGCGCAGGACGGGCAGGAGCTCCAGGAAGACCTCGAACGGCAGCTCGCAGGCCCGGTAGCGCTCCAGCAGGTCCAGGAGGCCGAGCCCGGCGGCGGTCACCTGCTCGCGGAAGGTCTCCTCGTCCGCCGCTGCGAGTTCGGCCAGGGGTCGCTTCTCGGGCGGGCAGGCGGTGTGCTCGGCGAGTACGGCGACCTGTTCCCGGGTGGCGGCATCCTGCAGTTCGACAAAGTCGGTGAGCAGGCGGCGCAGGGTCAGCGGGCGGTCGACGGGCAAGGCGCCCCGGCTGCGGCGGCGGGCGCGGAGCCGGACGGTGCGGTCCAGGTCGAGCGAGAAGCGGTCGGCCACGCGCTGGACGAGGTCGTGCGGGTTGCTCGGGAGGACGGCCAGGTGGTCGCCGGTACGGTAGGTGACGCCCTCGGGCAGCCGGAGCCTCAGGAATCGCTTGGAGCGGCCCAGCCCATGGTTCATGTCGACCAGTTCGTACGCGTCGAGCACCTCCATCGGCTGGACGCCGTGGCGTGCCGCGAGCCCGCCGATGACTGAGTCGGTCGTGTCCTCCAGCTCGTACAGTCCCGCCTCCCCGTCGGCGTCCGGCACCGCCTCGTCCGCTTCCGCGGCGGCTCCGTACCGCTCCAGCAGGGCGGTCCACAGGTCGCCGGTCCACCGGTCCACCGTGCCGGCGAAGTCGCCGGCGGCGTCCGCGGCGCCGCGCTCCAGCAGTGAGGTGGCGCCTGCGGCGGTGAGCCGCTCGTCGATGAGGGTGGGGATGCGCTGGTAGGTGGCGGCCCAGTTGCGGTCGCCGACGCCGAGGACGGCGTACTGGAGTCCGTCGAGTGCGCCGGGCTCCAGTCCTTCCAGCCATGCGACGAACTGCGTGGCGTCGTCGGTGGGCCTGCCGTTGTAGGAGGCGGCCACGATCACCACCGGCCCGTCACCCGAGGAGAGTTCGCCCACGGCGTCGTTGAGGGGAGCGACGGACGGGGCGAAGCCGCGCTCGTCGCCGTCTTCGGCCAGGTCGCGGGCGATGCCCGCGCAGGTGCCCAGGTTGGAGCCGTGCAGCAGGGTCAGCGCGGTTCCGGTGGCGCGCCGGACGGCGGGGCGGCCCTCGGCGGCGGGGGCGGCGCTCGCGGAGACGGCGGGCAGGCGGCGCTCGCCGCTGGTGCGCCGGGCCAGGTTCAGGGTGAACTCGTCGGGCTTGAGGGTGAGGGACTGCTTGATCTTCAGCTGGTAGTTGGTGTGGTCGATCAGGCGGTAGCGGTGGATCACCAGCGCGAGGACCAGCGTCGCCTCGTGCAGCGCGAACTGGCGGCCGATGCAGGCGCGTTCGCCGCTGCCGAACGGCTTGAACAGGTGGACCGGCCGCTCCTCCTCCCGCTCCGGCAGGAACCGGTCGGGGTCGAACAGCTCGACGTTCTCACCCCAGGCGGGATCGCGGTGCAGCTGCGGGATCAGTATCTGGATCGACTCGCCCTTGCGCACGGCGTACTTCCCGCCGATGACCGTGTCCTCAAGCGGCTCCACCGCGAAGGCGGGCGCCGTCGGCCACAGCCGCAGGCCCTCGTTGAGCACCTGGCGGATATACGTCAGCTTGCCGATGTCCCCGTAGTCCGGCTCGGGGGCGTCGCAGTCGCCCCACAGCGCGTCGACCTCAGCCTGGGCGCGGGCAAGAACCTCGGGGTGCTTGGTCAGGTAATAGAGGGCGAAGGACAGGGCCCCGCTGGTGGTCTCGTGACCGGCGATGAGGAACGTGATCGCCTGGTAGCGGATGTTGACGTCGTCCAGGGGCTCCCCCGTCACCGCGTCACGGGTGTGCAGCATGCGTCCGAGCAGGTCGTCGGTGCTCTGGTCGCCAGACGCCCGGCGCTGCCGGATCACGTCGTCGACCAGGTCCTTCATCAGGGTGACGTCCTCGCGGAACTGCTCGGTCTGCTTCCACTTGAACAGTTCCGTGCCGGGGAGGGACTCCCCCTTGGTCTGGGCGAAGCCCAGAGCCCGTGACAGGGCGGTGACGAAGGGGTGCGGCTCCTCCCGGCTGAACGACTCGAAGTCGTAGCCGAAACCGCACAGGCCGATCGTGTCGAGCGTCAGCCGCGTCATGTCGTCGGCGACGTCCACGGGCTCCGACCCTGCCGCCCGGTCCCACTTCCCGACCAGCTCGCGGGCGACCTGGAGCATCGTCGCGTGGTAACCGCGCATCGCGCCGAGGGAGAACGCCGGCATCAGGACGTCGTGCGCCTTGCGCCAGTTGGGCTCGTCGTTGAAGGCGGTGAAGAGACCGTCACCGCCGATGTCCCGAAGGATGACGAGGTCGGGGTGCACGTTCTTGCGGAACCGGCTCTCGTCCGCCAGCTCGGTGACCAGGTCGAGGCCCGAGGCGAAGTTGATCTCGTTGCCGAAGACGCGGATCTTGAACAGCGGCCCCAGCTCCTTGGCCTCCTTCATCACGTAGTGCAGGCCGTCGACACCACTGGGGATGTCGAACGCGTGGCCGACCAGGGGCAGGGCGGGACGCTGAGGGATCGGCTCGGTTCCCCGCAGGGCCTCATGGGTCATGAGCTTGCCTTTCGTTCGGCGCAGGCTGTCGCTGGGCAGAACCATACAGGCGACATTGTCACCCGACAATGTCGGTCGATCGTGTTGACTGACACAGTCGGATGAAGGAACCTTCGAAGGCCTCGAGACGTCCGGAGATCTCGACCTTGTCAATCGACCGGTTCGATGGACTGAGTCGAATAGAATGCCGTCATGGCTCATGTATCCGCGGCGGAGCGCCGCCCTCAACTGATCAAGGCGGCCATCGACCTGATGAGCAGGGAGGGCGTCGCCGCCGGCAGCACTCGCGCCATCGCCGCCGAGCTCGGTGTGGCACAGGCGACGGTGCATTACACCTTCGGCACGAAGGAAGATCTGTACCGGGCCGTCATGGAGCAGCTCACGCAGGACCTGGTCACCCAGGTGGAGCAGGCGGCGCCCACGGACGCGAGTTTCGAGGACACGATCGTCACGCTCACCGAGGCACTGTGGCGCACCGTGGTCGAACAGCCCGCGTCCTACCAGCTCCTCACGGAGCTGTCCATGTTCGCCTTGCGTACGCCCCATCTCCAGGAGGCTTTGCACGGCCACTACAGCGGCGTCTTGGCGGTGACGACGAAACTGATCGGCGAGGCCGCCGAACGCGCCGGCCACCAGCTCGCCCAGCCCGCGGAGACGATCGCGAGGTTCTTCCTCGCGGGCTTCGACGGGCTGACCATGCAGCGACTGTCACTTCCGGATGAGGAGGCCGAAGGCGTCTGCCTGCGGGCGCTGATCTCCGCCGTCCTGGCCATGGCCTGAGGTCGCCGCGCAGCAGGCAGGAAGCGCACCTGGAACGCCCCTTGCCGGCACGGGCGAGCGGCTGCGCGCCGGCACCACAGCACACAACGCCGAGACCCCGCGGGCAAGTCCCCCGGCCAGGGGTTGGCGACGAGGCCGGCTCGTCCTCGGTCGACCGACCTGACCGCGCCACCTCGATCCGCAGCCTGGAGGTCTACGACCGGCCCTTCAGCGCAGACGCCGGCACCGTCCGGCTGGTCAACCGCAACAGCGGCAAGGTGCTGGCCGTCAGCGACGCCTCGATCACCGGCCGGGGGCGGCACCCCGGCCGGTGAACCCGGCCACCGCCACCTCGGCCGGTTCCCCGGCTGTGGTCCGGTGTCGTCCCCCCACCTTCGGCTCCCTCGCCCGCCAGGTCAGGGCCGGCCTGAACGTCGCGATGAGCGGCATCCCCTGGTGGAACACCGACATCGGCGGCTTCGGCGGTGGCGACCCGGACGACACCGCGTACCGCGAGCTGCTCATCCGGTGGTTCCAGTACGGCACCTCGCCGCGAGCGCCTGCGCCCGTACCTGACACGGCTGTCCGAGGACGCCCACCGCACCGGCGCCCCGCCGATGCGCCCGCTGTTCTTCGACTTCCCGAGGACGAGCAGGCATGGGACGTGGACGACCAGTTCCTGCTCGGACCCGACGTGCCGGTGGGCGGTACGGCACTCGTAGTGGACGCCCCACTGGAGCGCGTTCCCGTCCTCGTCCGCCAGGGGGCCTACGCCGTAACCGGGTCAGATGGCCGACGCCGACTTCTGCGCGACGGGTGGCGCCCGCCCGTCACTTCCGCGCTGTCGTCCCGAAGGGAAGGGGTTCGACCGAGCGCAGGTGTTCCCTCAGCCACTGCTCGGTGTTGCTCACGTGCAGCAGTGCGGCGGCCTGGCTGAGGGCGGCGTCGCGGGTGGACAACGCGTTGAAGATCGCCTCGTGCTCGGCGAGGGTGCGGCCCGCGGCCTTGTCGTCGACCAGACCGCGCCAGATGCGGGCGCGCAGGGTGCGGCCGGAGATCCCTTCGAGGAGGGTGAGGAGGCTTTCGTTGCCCGTGGCCGAGACGACGGCGCGGTGGAAGGCGGCGTCGTGGGCGTTGAGCTGTTCGACGTCGTCGCGGGCCTCGCGCATGGCGTCCAGGTGCCGCTTCACCTCGGCCAGCTGTTCATCGGAGATCCGGGTGGCGGCAAGCGCCGTGGCGACCGGTTCGAGGAGCCGCCGTACCTCCATGAGGTCCTGCAGGGCGGCCGAGTCGCCCTGCAACAGCTCCACCGCCCCGCCGAGCCCCTCCAGGAGCAGGCTCGGCTGGAGGCTGGTCACATACGTGCCGTCGCCGCGCCGGACTTCCAGGACCCGAGCGACGGCCAGTGCCTTGACCGCTTCCCGGGCGAGGTTGCGGGACAGTCCCAGCTGGGCGGCCAGGTCCGGCTCCGGCGGGAGCTTCGAGCCCGGAGGCAGCGCACCGGTCCTGATCAGCTCACGGATCTGCTCGATGGCCTTGTCCGTCAGAGACACCGCGCATCCCTCCCCCCACCGTGCCCCGCGAGCACGTCCGACCTGATCAGCCCCTGAGCGCGGAGATCGTGCCAGAGACCGTCACGGACGCGCTGAGCTTGGAGTTCCACGTTCCGTACGACCTGTTCCGGGGTCCGCATGCCGAGAGTGATGCTGATGATACTGGGATGCGTGTGCGGGAAGGCGATCGCGGCGGCGGGCAGGGTGGTCCCGTGCCCCTTGCAGACCTCGGCGATCGCCCGGGCACGGGCGACCAGTTCCGGTGGGGCGTCCCGGTAGTCGTACTTCATGCCTTCGGCGGGCCGGTCCTGGGAGAGCAGTCCCGAGTTGAACACGCCCACCGCCACCACACTCTTGCCCAGTTCCCGCGCGGCGGGCAGGACGTCGTCCAGCGCCGACTGGTCGAGGAGCGTGTAGCGCCCGGCGAGCATGACCACGTCGGCGGCGGTCTCCCGCAGGAACGGGAGAGCATCGCCGACTGGTTCATGCCGGCGCCGATCGCACCGATCACGCCCTGGTCGCGCAGTTCGGCGAGGGTGGGCATGGCCTCATCGGCGGCCTGCCGCCAGTGGTCGTCGGGATCGTGCAGGTAGACGACGTCGAGGCGGTCCAGGCCGGTGCGCGCCACCGTGAGCGGCCATCTCCTGGAGCACCTGTTCGGCGTCGGGAGTGCGGAAGGTGACCTCGGCGCACCGGGCACCACCTTCCGCGAGCGCGTCGGCCAGCGGGCCGGCGGTCGAGACGCGCCGCACCGTGAGTACCGGCATCACGCGGGCTCCGTCGAGCACGGAGGCCGGGTCGGTTCCGCTCATCGGCCGAGCCATCCGCCGTCGACGGGCAGGACGACACCGTGGACGTAGGCGGCGGCGTCCGAGGCCAGGAACACCGTGGCGCCGGCCAGGTCCTCCGCGCCGCCCCAGCGTGCGGCCGGGATGCGGTCCAGGATCGCCTTGCTGCGCACCGGGTCGTCCTGCAGCGCCTGGGTGTTGTCGGTGGCGATGTAGCCGGGTGCGATGGCGTTGACGTTGACGCCGTGCGGGGCCCATTCGTTGGCGAGTGCCTTGGTCAGCCCGGCGATGCCGTGCTTGGCGGCGGTGTAGCCGGGGACGGTGATGCCGCCCTGGAAGCTGAGCAGCGACGCCGTGAAGATGACCTTGCCCGCGCCTCGCGCGACCATCGCCGCGCCGACCGCCCGGGTCAGCGCGAACTGTGCGTTGAGGTTGACCTGGAGCACCAACTCCCAGTCCGCGTCGGCGTGTTCGGCGGCGGGGGCGCGGCGGATCGTGCCCGCGTTGTTGACCAGGATGTCCACCGGGCGTTCGCGTCCGGCGAGGTCCGCGCCCAGGGCCCGTACCGCGTCCGGGTCGGCGAAGTCGGTGCGGATCGCCTCGAACGCGCGGCCCGCGGCGAGGACGTCCTTCTCCACCGCGCTGCCGGCCTCCTCCAGCGTGGCGCTGACGCCGATGACGTCCGCGCCTGCCCCGGCGAGCGCGCGGGCCATGGCCCGCCCGATGCCGCGCCGCGCTCCGGTGACGACGGCAAGCCTGCCGGTGAGGTCGAAGGCGGTCATACGGTGGCTCCCTGGGTGTCGTCGGTGCAGTCCACGAGAATCTTCATTACGTCGCCGCCGCCCTCCAGGGCCTCGAAGGCGGCGGGCGCCTGCGTGAGCGGCACGACCTTGCTGATCAGCCGGTCGGCCGGGATGGTGCCGTCGGCTACCAGGGCGACCGCCTTCTCGAAGTCGGAGCGGTCGTACAACCGGGCGCCGACCAGGGTGAGTTCGCGCCAGAAGAAGCGGTGCAGGTTCACCTCGCGGGGGCGGGGGTGAATGGCGACCAGGCACAGCCGGCCGCGCACACCCAGCACATCGACCGCCGTGTCCACGCCGCCCGCCGCGCCCGACACCTCGAAGGCGACGTCCGCGCCCGCGTCACCGGTCCACTGCGTGACCAGCGCCGGCACGTCGACATCGGCCGGGTTCCACGCCGTCATTCCCAACTCCTCGGCGAGCAACCGACGGTGGGCGCTCAGCTCCACCACCCGGACCTCGGCGCCCGCGGCCCGCGCGACCAGGGCGATGAGGATGCCGACCGGGCCGCCGCCGACCACGACCACCTTCTCCCCTTCGGCGACCTCGGCCCGGCCCACGTCGTGCACCGCGACCGCCGTCGGCTCGACGAGCGCGGCCCGGTCCAGGGGAAGGGCGTCGGGCAGCCGGACGAGCGTCGAGGCGGGCACGATCCAGCGCTGCTGCATCGCACCCGGGGAGTCGATCCCGATGAAGTCCAGGTGCTGGCAGACGTGCTGGTGGCCCGCGCGGCAGGCCGGGCAGGTGTCGTCCCAGCGCAGCGGCATCACGGTCACCGCGTCCCCGGGCTGCCAGCCCTCCACCTCGGGGCCGACGCGGACGACCCGGCCGGACATCTCGTGTCCCAGGACGGCGGGTGCGGCGACCCGGGCGTCCATGTCGCCGTGGAAGATGTGCAGATCGGTGCCGCAGATGCCGACATAAGCGGGGGCAAGCTCCACCTCACCGGGACCGGGAGTGGCGGGCGTGGCGGGAGCCGTGTCCAGAGTGCGGGCGGACGTGTAACGGACGGCGAGTGTCATCGTGTCGTCAGGGTCCCTTCAGCGCGGACGCCGATGGTCAGCAGCAGGTTGGCGTAGGTGCGGGTGTCGGCGGTGACGATGGCGAGGGCCAGGTCGGGCGAGCGTGCGGCGTCGTAGAACTCGAAGCGGCCGAGCGTGTCGACCGGGACGGGGGCCAGCATCGAGCGGTACTCGGCGATGGCGGGCGGTTCCGGTTCGCCCTCGGGCGGCACCATCACGTGGGCCGATTCGACGGGCAGGGCGCGTATCAGGACGTCGAGGACGGTGGTGACGTCGAGCAGGCCGGGTGCCAGGTTGAGGTGGACGGTTCTGGCGCGCTCGCCGGTGGCGGTGCTCGCGGGGTAGTGGCCGTCGGCGAGCAGCACACGGGCGCCGTGGCCGGCTCCGGCCAGCGATTCGAGGATGCCGGGGTGCAGCAGTTCCGTCAGGAGCACGGTGTCCCCTCCTTCGTGGGGGCGGGGGTCAGGCGGTAGAAGGCGGTCGCGGTGCCGGCGAGCACCGCGTGGAGCTCGGTGGCGGAGCAGCCGTCCAGGAGTTCCTCGACGGTGGCGGCCCAGCGGTTCCAGCCGCCGGCGAGGATGCAGACCGGCCAGTCGGAGCCGAACATCAGCCGGTCGGGGCCGAAGGCGGAGAGCAGGACGTCCCATACCGGGCGGATGTCGTCGACCGTCCACTTCTCGTGGTCTGCCTCCGTGACGAGACCCGACACCTTGCAGCGGACCTGGGGATACCGGGCCAGTGCCCGCAACTGCTGGGCCCAGTCGGCCAGTTCCCGCCCCGCGATGGGCGGCTTGTCGGCATGGTCCAGGACGAGCGGCAGCTCGGGGAGCCGTTCCGCGAGACGGATCGCCTGCGGGAGCTGGTGGCTGCGGATCAGCACGTCGTATCCGAGACCGCGCTCCCCGACCGCTCTCAACCCTCGCTCGACGTCCGGTCGCCCGAGCCAGTGGGGGTCCGGCTCGCCCTGCACGACGTGCCGTACGGCCCGCAGGTACCGGCCCGCGCGTCCGGCCCGCAGGTCGTCGAATACATCGCCGATCGCGGGGGACGTCAGGTCCGCCCAGCCGACGACGGCGTCGATCAGCGGGTCGCTGTCGGCCAGGGCGAGGAGATCGCGTGTCTCGGGCACGGACGCGACGCACTGGACGACCACCGTGCTCGTCAGTCGCCGTCCGGCGATCTGCCGGGTCGCGGCCGATCGCAGGGCGTGTGAGCTGAAGCTGTGGCGGATCGGCTCGTGGCCCGGTTCGTCCAGCCAGGGCTGCGGCCGGATGTCCAGGTCCCACACATGGTGGTGGGCGTCGACGAGGGCCTGGACGTCAGACACGGGCGGTCCAGACGGGGCCGTCGGGGTAGGTGTACTCCTTGAGGGACGCGGGGTGCATCTGTGCGCTCAGTCCCGGCAGCGTCGGTGGGAGATAGTGGCCGTCGACGATGCGCACCGGGTCGACGAAGTGCTCGTGCAGATGGTCGACATACTCGATGACGCGGTCCTCGGTCGTGCCGGAGACGGCGACGTAGTCGAACATCGACAGGTGCTGGACCATCTCGCACAGGCCGACCCCGCCGGCGTGCGGGCAGACCGGCACGCCGAACTTCGCGGCGAGCAGCAGGATCGCGATGTTCTCGTTGACGCCGCCGACCCGGGCGGAGTCGATCTGCACGATGTCGACCGCGCCGGCCTGGAGGAGCTGCTTGAAGACGACCCGGTTGGCGATGTGCTCGCCGGTGGCGACCTTGATGGGGCTGACGGCCTTGCGGACGGCGGCGTGGCCGAGGATGTCGTCGGGTGAGGTGGGCTCCTCGATCCAGTACGGCCGGTAGGGGGCCAGGGCGCTCATCCAGTCGATCGCGGGCTGGACGTCCCATCTCTGGTTGGCGTCCACCGCGATGCGGATGGAGTCGCCGACGGTCTCGCGGGCCGTGCGCATGCGCCGTACGTCGTCCTCCAGGTCCGCGCCCACCTTCAGCTTGATCTGGGTGAAGCCGTCGGCGACGGCCTCGCGCGCCAGACGGGCCAGCTTCTCGTCGGAGTAGCCGAGCCAGCCGGGGGTGGTGGTGTAGGCGGGGTAGCCCTGATCGAGCAGACAGCCGATGCGCTGTTCACGGCCGGGCTCGGCGCGGCGCAGGATCTGAAGGGCCTCCTCGGGGGTGAGGGCGTCGCTGAGCCAGCGGAAGTCCACCTGCGCGACCAGTTCCTCGGGCGACAGCTCCCCGAGGAAGCGCCACACGGGCTTGCCGGCGCGCTTGGCGGCGAGGTCCCAGGCGGCGTTCACGACGGCGCCGGTGGCCATGTGGATGGCGCCCTTCTCCGGGCCCAGCCAGCGCAGTTGGGGATCGTGCACGAGGGACAGGGAGAACGCGCCCAGGTCGGCGCAGACCTCCTCGACGGACAGGCCGACCACGTGCGGGGCCAGGGCCGCGATGGCGGTCGCCTGCACATCGTTGCCGCGGCCGGTGGTGAAGGCGAGAGCGTGGCCCTCCAGTCCGTCGCCGGCGTCGGTGCGCAGGACGACGTACGCGGCGGAGTAGTCGGGTTCGGGGTTCATGGCGTCCGAGCCGTCGAGGTGTTCGGAGGTGGGGAACCGCACGTCCAGGACGTCCAGAGCGGTGATGCGGGCGGATGAGGGCACGGTGGAGGACATGGCGCAACTCCTCTGAGGGGCAAGGGGGAATCGCTCCCCTTGCGACGAGACGTGAACGCGGCGGAGGTCGGGCGGCCGGCGACGGCCGCCCGGGTCACTCCTGGACCTTGCCGCCGGTGATCCGGGAGATGGCGAGGGCGACCAGGATGATCAGGCCGTTGAGGGCGCCGATCCACTGGGCGGGGACACCGCCGAGCGTGAGCACGTTCTGGATCATGAACAGCAGCAGGATGCCGCAGAACGCGCCGAACATGGTGCCCTTGCCGCCGTTGAGGCTGATCCCGCCGATGACGGCGGCGGCGAAGACGGTGAAGATATACCCGTTGCCCTGGGCCGAGGCCACCGAGGCCAGGCGTCCGGACAGCATCAGTCCGGCGAGGGCGGCGAGCACGCTGCCGGTGACGATGACGATCCACAGCACCCGGTCGGTGCGGATGCCGCCCGCTTTCGCGGCGTCGACGTTGCCGCCGATGGCGTACAGCGAACGGCCGAAGCCGGTCCAGCCGAGCACCACGATCGCGACGGCGAACAGGGCCAGGCAGACCCAGATCGAGGCGGGCATCCCGAACCACTGTGCGGTGCCGAGGTAGAGCATCGACTCGGGCAGCTGGAAGAAGGTCTGACCGCCGGAGATACCGGTGAGGACACCGCGCAGCACGATCAGCATGCCGAGGGTGACGATGAAGCCGTTGAGGCCGAAGCGGATGATCAGCAGGGAGTTGATCACGCCGACGAGCGCGCCCACGGCGAGGGTGACGGGGATGGCCCACGCGCCGGAGAGCAGTCCGAGTCCGTGGCCCGCGCCGACCGGGACCACCAGCCAGGCCGCGACGCCGGGCGCGAGGCCCATGGTGGACTCCAGCGACAGGTCCATCTTTTTGACGATCAGGACCATCGTCTGGGCGAGGACCAGCAGAGCCATCTCGGACATGGTCTGCAGGACGTTGATGAGGTTGTCGGCCTGCAGGAAGACCGGGTTGACGATCTGTCCGACGATCGCGATGACCACGATGGCCGGGACGAGCGCGAGGTCGCGCAGGCGGGCCAGGGGTATCCGGCCGCCGAGCAGAGCGGTCCGCTTGGAGCCTGCCGCTTCCATCTCGAGGGCGGGCGTGTCCGCGAGGACGGTTTCAGGCATCGAGGTCCACTCCTTCCATCGCGGCCACGAGGTCGTGGTCGTGCCAGCCGCGGCCGATCTCTGAGGTCACACGGCCCTGGAACATCACCAGGACCCGGTCGCACATGCGCAGGTCGTCGAGTACGTCGGAGGCGATGAGCACACCGGTACCGGTCCGCGCGGTCTCCTCGACCTTGCCGAGGAGGAACTCCTTGGAACGCACGTCCACGCCCGCGGTCGGGTTGATCAGGACCAGCAGCCGGGGGTCGTCGGCCAGGGCCCGCGCCATGACGACCTTCTGCCGGTTGCCTCCGGACAAGGCGGAGACGGGCAGTTCGGGACCGGGAGTCTTGATCGCCAGGTGCTCGATCATGCCCTCGGCAAGCCGGTCCCGGCGGCCACGGCTCAGGAACCCGCCCTGGCCCAGCCGCTTGGGCACCGACAGGGTGGCGTTGTCCGCGATCGACATGTCGGGAACGAAGCCCTGGTGGTGCCGGTCCTGGGGGACGAACCCGGCGCCGGCGGCAAGCGCCGCGGGCACACTGCCGGGCCGGGGCCGCCTGCCGGCGATCTCCACCTCGCCCGCCGTTGCCGCCCGCAGCCCCACGACGGTCTCGGCGACCTCGGTCCGCCCGCTGCCGGCGGCCCCCGCGAGGCCGACGATCTCCCCGGCGCCCACCTGGAAGCTGACATCGCCGTAGGTGGCGCCACTGTCCAGCGCGCGCACGGACAGCGCGGGCGTGACGGTGGTGTCGTGGGAACTCGACCGCTCCTGCAGCCGGTCGATCGCCGCCTCGCCGGTCATCGCCGCGACCAGCTCGGTGCGGGGCAGTTCCGCTACCGGGGCGGTCACGATGTGCCGGGCATCCCGGAACACCGTCACCATGTCGCAGATCTCGTAGACCTCCTGCAGATGGTGGCTGATGAACAGGAAGGTCACGCCCTGGCGCTGCAGGTCGCGGATCCGGTCGAAGGGGCGGTTGATGGCCGCCCCGTCGAGCTGGGCGGTCGGCTCGTCGAGGATGATGAACCGGGCACCGAAGGACAGCGCCCGCGCGATCTCCACGAACTGCCGCTGCTCCACGCTCAGATCACCGGCCGGGGTCTGCGGATCGACGTCCACCGACCACGTCGACAGCAACTCCTGCGCCCGCCGGCGCACACCCTGCCAGCTGATCAGGCGGCTGCGGCCGCGGTCATGCCCCTCAGCTCACCGGGCACCCAGCGACGAGAGGTGACGCACCTACGGACGAGATCCATCCCATCAATCCTCGCCGCCGGATAGGCGCAATCGGCCATGAGCGCCTGACAGACATGCCATGTTTGGCCAGTTGCAAATCGCAATAAACAGGTCAGAAAGGGGGCGAACTACCTGACGGTCCGGTTCTTTTCATCCCTGCACGCCGGTTGACATCCCACGGAGACATGGCGGACCTTCATGCGTAACAAGCGGCGCCTCCGCCTCATGCACGCAGCCACGCCGACTCGTGTCCCCCTGCGTTCCCCTTGTCCCCTTCCGCATCAGGGATGTCTCCATGTCGAGTTCGTTCAACAGACGCCACTTCCTGGCCGGTGCCACCTGCGTAGCCGCGGCGGCCGTTGCCGGAGGTGTGTTCGGCGCCGGCATCGCCCGGGCGGCGCCCAGCACCTACACACCGGACTGGAACTCCGTCGACCAGCACCCGCCGGCCCCGGAGTGGTTCCAGGACGCCAAGTTCGGCGTCTACTTCCACTGGGGCGTCTTCAGCGTCCCCGCCTATGGCAACGAGTGGTACCCCCGGAACATGTACGAGGCAGGCAACAACGCCAACCAGCACCACATCGCGACCTACGGCCAGCCGTCGGCATGGCCGTACCACAACTTCATCAACGGCGCTCAGGACCTGGCGGGCAACACCGTGAAGTTCGCGCCGAAACTGAAGTCGGCCGGCGGGAAGTTCGACCCCGACGAGTGGGTGCAGCTGTTCGTCGACGCCGGCGCCCGGTTCGCCGGCCCGGTCGCCGAGCACCATGACGGCTTCTCCATGTGGGACAGCCAGGTCAACGAGTGGAACTCGGTCAAGAAGGGCCCGGGCCTCGACCTGCTGAAGCTCTTCTCCACGGCCGTCCGCGCCAAGGGCCTCAAGCTGCTGGTGGCCATGCACCACGCGTACAACTTCACCGGCTTCTACGAACACGCCCCCGCCCAAACGGACCCGAGCCTCAAGAAGCTCTACGGACAGCTGGGGTCGGCCCCGGAGAACCAGCTCTGGTTCGACAAGCTCAAGGAGGTCGTCGACCGCGCCCAGCCCGACATCCTGTGGCAGGATTTCAACCTGGACGCCGTCAACGAACAACAGCGCCTCAACTTCCTCGCGTACTACTACAACCAGGCCAACAGCTGGGGCCGTGAGGTCGTCGCCACGTACAAGGACGGCATGAACGGCAAGGGCGAGGTCTTCGACTACGAGCGCGGCGGTCCGAGTGACCTGACCTCCCCGTACTGGCTCACCGACGACAGCATCTCCAGCAGCAGCTGGTGCTACACCCAGGGCATCGGTTACTACACCATCCAGCAGATGCTGCACTCGTTCATCGACCGGGTCAGCAAGAACGGCAACGTGCTGCTGAACATCGCGCCGATGGCCGACGGCACCATCCCCCAGGCACAGAAGGACATCCTGCTCGGCATCGGGGACCACCTGAAGCGCTTCGGCGAGTCGGTGTACGCGACCCGCGCATGGACCGCGTACGGCGAGGGCCCGACGAAGATGGGAGGCGGCTCGTTCACCACCCCGCACGCCGGCACGCCGCAGGACATCCGCTTCACCCGCAACAAGGCGAACACCGTCCTGTACGCCACTGTCCTGGGCTGGCCGGGCAGCTCGCTGACGATCAAGACCCTCGGTTCCGACCGGATCAACCTCTCGTCGCTGTCCTCGGTGAAGCTCCTCGGCACCACCGCCGGCACCTACATCGACCTGCCCGCACCGACCCAGAACTCCTCCGGCCTCACGGTCACTCTGCCCTCCTCGGCGCCGTACAGTGCGAACGCCTACGTCCTGAAGCTGGCCTTCACCGGCACGATCCCGGCGCTGCGGCCGCTCGCGGGAGCCGTCGCCTTCACGGACGTCAACTACACCGGCAACGCAGGCGTGTTCGCCGTCGGCGACTACACCGCGGCCGACCTGACCGCGGCCGGACTGGGCGCACGCACGCTCTCCTCCCTGCGGCCGGCCCCCGGTTACCAGGTGATCGGCTACTCCGGAGACGGCTTCACCGGCACCTCTTGGACCTTCACCGCCGAGAACCCCGACCTCAGGAACACTGGCAACAACGACCAGATCACCTCGTTGAGGGTCCAGTTCAACCCGGCGACGTACTTCCGGGTCACCAACGCAACCAACGGACTTGCCCTGGACAGCGGCGGCAACGTGGCCTCCGGGGCGAACCTCAAGCAGTGGACGTGGAACGGCAGTTCCAACCTGCAGTGGCAGGCGGAGGCGGTCGGTGGCGGCTACTACCGGCTGGTCAACCGCACGAACGGCATGGTGGCCGACGGCTGGGGCGCCACCTCCGACGGCTCTCCGGCCCGACAGGCTCCCTGGAACGGCGGCACCAACCAGCAGTGGAAGATCGTCCACCGAGGCGGCGACCGCTACTCGATCGCCAACCGCACCACCGGCTTGGTCCTCGACGGGGGCGGCACCGTCGACTCGGGCTCCGTCACCAAGCAGTGGACGTACGGCAGCAGCACCAACCTGCTGTGGACCTTCACGGCCCTCTGATCCTTGTTCCCCGGCCCCCCGCCGCCGCCCGGATTCCGTTCCGAGTCGACCGGGCGGCGGTGGGTCACCAGGGCGGTGAGCCACCACTGCACTCCCCCACCACAACGCGGCGCCGACCTGCCCGGCAGCCTGAGCGTCACCACGCGCGCCACCGTCACAGGCGGCTCCGGCTACCTCAACCTGCGGCACCTGCCCCGCGGGGCAGGGCGCCTTCGGCTACGAGGGCGTCACACGTGGCGTCGCCTCGGACACCGGCGCCACGGTCACCGTCAACGGCTCCACGATCGCCCGCTCCGTCCCGCGTAGGCCGCATACCGTTGCTGGAGGCCGCGGAACGAATCGTGGACGCTGCCCTGCCAGGAGGCACCTCCGCAGAAACGGATTCGGATGGACGCCGCCGGCCTGATCCCCGCCATGGTGCGCTCCGACGCCTTCCCCAACCTTTCACGGAGGACAGGCATCCCCTCCTCGGCTGGCTGGACGAGAACAGCAGGGTCTACTGCGCCACCGGATTCTCCGGGAAGGGCTTCAAGATGGCCACCGGCTACGGCCACATCGCCGCACACGAGGCGCTCGGCAAGCAGACCATCGACGGCCCGGACTTCATGCGTCCGGACCGGTTCGAGCTCACGGTGCGGATCAGAAGGCCGGCGCGGCCTGTTCCGGCTTCGATTCCTGAGCGGGCTCCTCCCTGACGCGCGAGGCCTCGATGATCGGCGTCACGGTCAGACCGGGCGCTACGACGATGCCTTCTTTCGGGAGGCATGGTGGGGCCCTTCCGCGCCGCGCGCGGAAGGCCCCCGCGGTGTCACCGGTGTCGGTACCTGCTCAGAGCAGGCGGTCCTTCGCCTTGTAATAGGCACCGCCGAACGGCAGGAACCAGGGTGTGCCGTTGTAGAAGGGGACGGGCACCTTCGGGAAGCCGAAGCCGCGCAACGGGTTGGCCTCCGGCTTGCCGTCCATCATCTCGGCGACCGCGCGGCCCATGTAGGTGGCCATCTGGACGCCATGGCCGCAGTAACCCATGGAGTAGTACAGGCCGTTGACCTCGCCCGCGTGCGGAACACGGTCCCAGGAGAAGCCGACCATCCCGCCCCACACGTAGTCGATGCGCACCCCCGCCAGCTGCGGGAAGATCTCGGTCATCTCCCGCTTGAGGATGTCACCGCTCTTGACGTCGGAGGCCGGGTTGGAAGGTGCGAAGCGGGCCCGGCCGCCGAAGGCGAGGCGGTTGTCCGGGGTGAGGCGGACGTAGTGGCCGACGTTCTTGTGGGCGACCAGCAGGCGGCCGTTCGGGATGAGTTCCTTTGCGCGTGCCTCCCCCAGCGGCTCGGTGACGATGATGAAGCTGCCGACGTTGATCAGCCGCTTGCGGAACCACGGCATCGACTTGTCGGTGTAGGCGTCCGTCGCCGCCATGACCTGCTTGGCGCGGATGGTGCCGTGCATGGTCTCCACCACGAAGTTGCCGCCGGGGAGCCGGGTGAGGCCGGTTGCGGCGTTGCGCTCGTGGATCTCGGCGCCGGCACGCTCGGCTGCGTCCGCCAGACCTCCGACGAACTTGCCCACGTGCAGGCCCGCACTGAGCGGGTCGAGCAGGGCGCCGTGGTAGTAGTCCGTGCCGAGCTCGGCCCGCAGCTCGCTCTTGCTCAGGACGATCGTCTCGTGGCCGAAGTTGTCGGCCAGGTCGCGCTGCTTGGCCCGCAGCCCATCGAAGTGCCCGGGCTTGCAGACCGCGCCGAGGCGCCCGGAGCGGTTGAAGTCGCAGTCGATGTTCTCGGTGACCGTGAGATCCTCCACGACGTCGACCGCCTCGCGGAAGGCGTCGTAGAGCTCACGGGCCCGCTCCTGCCCGTAGCGCTTGCGCGCCTCGGCAGGGCTGATGGTGATGCCCTGGGTGCACATGCTGCCGTTGCGCCCGGAGGCGCCCGAGCCGACCTTGTCCTTCTCGACGAGGACGACCCGGGCGCCCTTGCGGGCGGCGTGGTAGGCGGTCGACAGGCCGGTGAGTCCGCCGCCGATCACCACCACGTCCGCCTCTTCGGGCAGGTCTTTGCCGGATCGGTCGGGCAGGGCAGGAGCTGTGTCCAGCCAGTAGGGGATCTGCTTCATGGCGTGCGTCCTGTCGTGTTTCTCGGTCCTGTATCGCCGGTGCGCAGTGGGTCAGCAGCCGAGGAGCTTCGGCAGGCCCGACAGGTCGGGCAGCTCGTCGTAGGGCTGGTAGTCGGCGCTGCCCTTGCGGCCGTAGCGGTTGATCCACACCCGGCGCTTCAGGCCGAGGTCGCGCGTCGGGATGTGGTCGTACTCCCAGCCCTGGGCGACGTGGATGACCTGCGACGCCTCAACACCCATGGTCCGGTGGGCGTGCTTGAAGGCCTGCCGGTCCGGCTTGTAGGCGCCGGCCTGCTGGGCGGTGATGACGTAGTCGAACTCGACGCCGATGTTCTCGACGTTCCGCGCGATCAGGTTGTCGTCGGTGTTGGAGATGATGGCGATCTCGTACTTGGTCTTCAGCTTCCGCAGGGCGTCCGGGACCTCCGGGAAGGGGCCGAAGGTGGGGACGGCGTCCACGAGGGTATCGCCGTCGGAGTCGCGGTACTCCAGGCCGTGCAGGCGCATGGCGTTGCGCAAGCTGGAGTGCAGGATCTCGTGGTAGGGGCGGTAGGCCTCAAGGACGGCCTGGAAGCGCATGACGCGGAAGTCGTCGAGGAACTCGTCGACGTCGAGGTTGTCCAGATCGAGCCGGTCCTCCAGGACCTTCAGGGTCGTGGGGCCGAGCTCGAAGTTGATCAGGGTCGCATAGGCGTCGAAGGTGACGATCGCTCGCATGGTGTCCAGCCTTGGTCTCTAGCGGTTTTCACAGGGGGTGGGGCTTCAGACGACGCGTTCGCCGGGGGCGACGATCGCGTCGAGTGCGGCCAGGTCGGCCGGGCTCGGTATCCAGTCGGCCGCCGCGGCGTTGGCGGCGACCTGTTCGGGGGTCATGGCTCCGCAGATGACGGAGCCGACGGCGGGCAGGGCTGCCAGTGCGCCGACCGCGACCTGGAGGAGGGCCACACCGCGTGCCGCGCCGTACTCGGTGAGCGCCTCGACCTTGTCGAGGGCCTCGTCGGTGAGCCAGCCCTGGCGCCAGGACAGCCTGCTGCCGGGCGGGGGCTCCTCGCCGCGCCGGTACTTGCCGCTCAGCAGGCCGTTGGCCAGCGGGTAGTACGGCAGCAGAGCTACGCCGTGTCGCAGACAGGACGGGACCACGTCCTGCTCCACGCCCCGGTCGAGCAGGTGGTACCGGTTCTGGGTGGACACGAACGCGTCCGTGAGCTGCTCGGCCGGGAGATTGGAGCAGCCGATGTACCGGATCTTGCCCTCGTGGACCAGCTCCTGGAGCGCGGCGAGCGTCTCCTCCAGCGGCGTGACGCCGTCCGGTTCGTGGTACTGGTACACGTCGATCCGGTCGGTGCCGAGCCGGCGCAGGGATGCCTCCACCGCGTACCGCAGGTAGGCGCGGGATCCACGCGGACCGTACAGGTCGGCGTCCCGGCTCATCTCCATGCCGAACTTGGTGGCCAGCACCACGTGGTCACGGCTGCCCTTGAGCGCGGCGCCCAGGAGCCGTTCACCGTCGCCGCGGGAACCGCCGCCGCCCCGTCCGCCGGACCCGCCGTACATGTCGGCGGTGTCGAACAGGGTGATCCCGGCGTCGAGCGCGGCGTGGACGACGGCCTTTGTGCCGTCCTCGTCGAGGCGGGCGCCGAAGTTGTTGCCGCCCACGCCGACCACCGAGACGGCCGGTCCGCGCTCTCCGAGCGAGCGGTACCTCATGACCGGTTCCCGAACCCGATGCAGACGTTCTTGGTCTGCAGGTAGCTGGCCAGGCCTTCGAGGCCCTTCTCCCGGCCCCAGCCGCTGTGCTTGTAGCCGCCGAAGGGCAGCTCGACGCCGGTGCCGACGCCGGTGGCGTTGACATAGACCTGGCCGGCCCGGATGCCCTCGGCCAGGCGCATCGCCTTGTCGATGTCGCGAGTCCACACATATGAGGCCAGGCCGTACGGGCTGTCGTTGGCGATCTCCAGTGCCTCGTCCGCGTCGTCGAACTCGATGACCGTGACGACGGGGCCGAAGATCTCCTCGCGGGCACAACGGGCCTGGTTGTCCAGCCCGGTGAGGACGGTGGGCTGGACGTAGTAGCCGTCGGCCAGTTCGGGATCGGCGGGGGCGCCTCCGCCGGCCCGCGCCACGGCGCCCTCCTCGCGGGCCAGTTCCAGGTAGCCGAGGACCCGGTCCCGCTGCCGTGCGGCGACGAGGGGGCCGACGTCCGGGTCGCTGAGACCGGGACCGATGCTGAGGGAGGCGGCGTGCGCGACGAGCTTGTCGAGGAACTCCTCGGCGCCGCGCTGGAGGAGCAGCCGGGTGCCGGCGGAGCAGGTCTGCCCTGCGTTGCCGAACGCGGAGGCCGCGACGGCGCCGAGCGCCGCGTCGAAGTCGGCGTCGGCGAAGACGACGACCGGGGACTTGCCGCCCAGTTCCGTGACCGAGGGGACCACGTTGGCGGCGGCCGCCTGGGCGACCTTGATGCCGGTCGGCACCGAGCCGGTGAAGGTGACCTGGTCGATGTCCGGGTGGCCGGCGAGGGCCGCGCCGGTCTCACCGTCACCGGGGACGACGTTCAGCACGCCCGGCGGGAGACCGCACTCCAGGGCGATCCTGCTGATCTCCAGCGGGGTCAGCGGCGCCTCGGGGGACGGCTTGAGCACCACCGTGCAGCCGGCGGCCAGGGCCGGGGCAGAGCCCCGCGCGGTGTTCTGCAGGGGGTAGTTGAACGGGATGATGTGGCCGGAGACGCCGATCGGCTCACGGACGGTGTAGTCGAGCAGGCCGGGCCCAAGCGGGACCGTCGAGCCGGCGAGCTTGTCTGCGACGCCCGCGTAGAACTCGAAGTAGCGGGCGGCCGCTTCGACATCCGCCCTCGCCTGGCGCAGCGGCTTGCCGACGTCCTGGCTCTCCAGACGGGCCAGACGTTCGCCCTCGTAGCGGATGGCCTCCGCGATCCGGTACAGGATGCGCCCCCGGTCGGCGGCCCGCATCCCGGTCCATTCGGGAGCCGTGAAGGCCGCGCGTGCGGCGGCCACCGCCTGGTCCACGTCCGCCTTGCCGGCCAGCGCCACCTTGGCGATGGCCGTGCCGTTCGACGGGTCGAGGACGGTGAAGGATCGTCCGTCGGCGGCGGGGACCTGCTTGCCGTCGATCAGCAGCAGCGTCAGCTGCAGTTCGTCGCTCATGGCTGGATCTCTCCCAGCACCTCGCCGAAGATGACGACCTCGTCGCCGGGGCGGACCGTGCGGATCCGGCGGACCCAGAGCACGATGCCGTCCTGCGGCGCGGTGACCTCTTCCAGCCTGTTGCCGTAGTGGTCGGTGATGGTGGCGATCAGGTCGCCTTCCTTGCAGGTCTCCCCCGGCTCGGCGCGGGCGACGAAGAAGCCGCCGGAGGCGGAGCGGGCGAACGTGCCGGAGACCGTCGTGTAGGTGTCCCGCAGCTTTGCCTCGCCGTCGGTCATGCCGAGGCTGCGCAGGATGTTGCGGATCGAGTTCATGTGATGCGCGACGTTGGTCTCGCGGTAGGTCGCGCCGCCGCACTCGATGGTGACGGCGGGCTTGCCGGCCTCGAGGACGGGATGGCGGACCGTGCCACCCCACTTGCCCCCCTTCCAGACCAGCTCGTGCCCGGCGGCCAGCGCCAGGTCCGTCGCCAGGTTCTCGTAGCCGCCCTGGAGGATGACCAGAGGAGCGATCTCGCCGTAGGCGCCACCCGTGTGCAGGTCGACCACGGCGTCGACGGCCGGCACGACCTGCTCGACGAAGGTGGCGGCCAGCCGCTGTGAGTACGAGCCCTCGGCGTCGCCCGGGAAGATCCGGTTGAGGTTGAGGTGGTCGATGCCGCTGGCGCGGGCGGCCGCCTCGAAGGCCGGCGTGTTCAGGCAGGGGATACCGACGACGGTGCCGCGCAGCGTGGCCGGGTCGATCTCGGCGAGCACACGGCGGATGGCCTCCTGGCCGTCGTACTCGTCGCCGTGCACGCCCGCGTCCACACACAGGACCGGGCCGTCCTGGACGCCGTTGACGACGATCAGCGGAATGCCGAGCTCCACGCCGTAGCTGCTGGTGCCGACGGGGATGAGGCCGTGGGCACGCTCGCCGGGGGCGACGGTCAGCGGACCGATGGAGTACATGTGGTTCCTTCCCAATACGTGGATCAGATGCGGGACGACGCCTCGGCGAGGGTGCCGGCGATGATCGCGGCGATACGGTCGAGGACGGCACGGTCGCTGATCAGCGGGGGCGCGATCTGGACCAGCGGCGCGGAGCGGTTGTAGACGCGGGCCAGCAGGCCGGCCTCGCGCAGCCGACGCGGGATCAGATCGCCGATCAGCTCAGTCCGGGCCTTGGCGCTGAAGGCGCCGTCGTCGAGGTCGCCGACGAGTTCGCAGGAGTAGAAGAACCCGGTGCCGCGGACGTCGCCGACGATCGGCAGGTCCTTGAGGGCCGCCATGCGCTCGGCCAGGTCGCCCTGGAGACCGCGGACGTTGTCGAGGATGCGGTCGCGTTCCATGATCTCAAGGTTGCGCAGGGCGATGGCCGTGCTCAGCGGGTGCCCGGCGAAGGTGTAGCCGTGGTTGAGGACCGCGCCGGGCCGGTTGATGACCTCCGTGACCTTGGTGCCGACCAGGGTCGCGCCCAGGGGGGCGTATCCGGCGGTGATGCCCTTGGCGACGGTGACCATGTCCGGGCGGGCGCCGTAGCGGTCCCCGCCGAACCACTCGCCGATCCGGCCGAAGGCCGTGATGACCTCGTCGGCGACGAGCAGGAAGCCGTACCGGTCGGCCAGCGCCCGCAACCCCTGCCAGTAACCCTGGGGCGGGGTGATGCAGCCGCCCCGGTTCTGCACCGGCTCGGCGATGAGCATCGCGACGGTCTCGGGGCCCTCGGTCAGGATCGCGGCCTCCAACTCCGCGAGCAGCCATGCCGTGTACACCTCGTCGTCCGCGAACTCCGGTGCGAGGCCGTGGCGATTGGTGTTCGACACGAACCGGGTGTCGATCGCCGGCGGGCCGTACGGCTCTGTCAGGCCAGGGTCGTCGTTGAACGACAGAGTGCCGATGGTCAGGCCGTGGTAGGCGCCGCGCCGGGCGATCGCCTTGGTGCGGCCCGGTTCGCCGCGCAGGGTGTGGTAGCGGCGGGCTATCTTCCAGGCGGTCTCGACGGCTTCGGCGCCGCCGCTCGAGAAGAAGGTGTGCTCGAGGTCGACGGGGGCGATCCGGGACAGTCGCTCGGCGAGTTCGATGGCCGAGGGGTGTGCGGACCCTGTCCACAGCGGGCTGTAGCACAGTTCGCGCAGTTGCCGTTCGGCTGCCTCGGCGAACTCGCCGCCGTAGGAGTAACCGAGCTGGCAGCAGTACAGCCCCGACAGGCCGTCGATGTAGCGCCTGCCGTCGGATTCCTCGACGTACGGACCTTCGCCTCGCTGGACGACGAGGAGGTCTTCGCCCTCGTCGCCGAGCGATCCGTTGGCGGTCATGTGCAGCAGCAGGTGCCGCTGAGCGGTGGCCGCGGTCAGCTGAGCGGCGGCGGTGGTGGTGGTCATGCGGCTTCGCCTCCGGGGTTGGCGACGCCGACGGTGTTTTCGACGGAGAGCAGGGCTTCCTGGCGTCCGGAGCCGAGCCAGCGCACCAGGGCGACCAGGCCGAGGGCGAGGATGGCGAAGGCGATGAGGATGGCGCTGACGGCGGTGACGCTGGGGTCGATCTCGAAGGTGAGGGAGTTGTAGACCTGGACGGGGAGGGTGACGGTGTCGACGGAGGAGAGGAACTGGGAGATGTAGAACTCGTCGAAGCTGGTGATGAAGGAGAAGATCGCGGCGGCGATCATGCCGGGGGCGGCGAGGGGGAAGGTGATGCGCCGGGCGATGGTGAGGCGGCCGGCGCCCATGCTGGCGGCGGCGTCTTCGAGGCGTTCGTCGATGCCGCGCAGGGTCGCGATGAGGATGAGTACGGCGATGGGTGAGGCCAGCACGGTGTGGCCCAGCGCGATGGCGATGGGGCTGCCCAGCATGGCGGCGGGTTCGAAGAGCAGGAACAGCCCGAGTGCGGTGACGATCTGGGGGATGACCAGCGGCCCGAGGACCAGGGCGAAGACCGCCGAGCGCAGGGGGAGTTCGCTGCGGACCAGGGCCGTCGCCGCGGTCACCCCGATGATCAGGGAGAACACGGTGCTCAGGGCGGCGATCAGGGCGCTCAGCGACAGTGCGGCGGGCCATTTGCTGCCGTCGGCGAACAGGGCCTTGTACCAGTTCAGCGTCCACGTCTCCGGGGGGAAGGAGGCGAAGGCGTTGTTGCTGAAGGAGGTGACCAGGATGACGACGATCGGCAGCGCCAGGAACAGCAGGATCACGGTGGCCACGGCCGTCAGGGCGATGCGTCCGGTGAGGGACTTGCGCAGTTCCATCATGTCGCGCTCCTCTTCTTCCGGGCGCCGAGCGAGGTGACGACCTTGACCAGCAGCAGTCCGGCCAGGGTCAGCACCAGCAGGATCACGCCCTGCGCGGCGGCACCGTTCCACTGGTTTTCCTTGGTGACCTGCTGGTTGATGAGGGTGGCGATCATCGTCTGGTTCGGGCCGCCCATCAGGGCCGGGGTGATGTAGTAGCCCAGCGAGAGGATGAAGCTGAGCAGTCCGGCACTGGCCAGGCCGGGGGCGACCAGCGGCAGGTAGACGCGGCGGAAGATGGTCACCTTGCCCGCGCCCATGCTGGAGGCGGCCGCCAGCAGCCGGCGGTCCACCCCGCGCATCACCCCGTACAGCAGCAGCACCGTGTACGGCAGCATCATCGAGGTGGTGCCGATCACGACACCGAGTTCGTTGTAGAGCAGCTGGAACGGTGCGCCGGGCACCGACATGGCGGTCAGGGTCTCGTTCACCAGGCCCTTGTCACCCAGCATGATGATCCACCCGTAGGTACGCACCAGGGCACTGACGAAGTGCGGCACGACCACGACCAGCATCGCCAGCCCCGCGAGAACGGGCTTGAGCCGGCAGATCGCCTGGGCCAGGACGAAGCCGAACACGAGACTGAGGACCGCTGTCTCGGCGGAGATACGCAGCGTGGTGAACAGCACCGACAGATTCACACCCGTCAGCGCGTCGGCGTACCAGTGCAGCGTGAACGAGCCGTCCGCGTCCTTCAGGCTCAGCAGCAGCGTGGAGAAGATCGGGTAGACGAACAGCACCAGCAGGTAGACGACGACCGGCAGGGCATAGAGGATCCCGACCCGGGTCCGGCGCGAAGCCAGCAGTTTGCGGGGGCGTGCGGGAGCCCCCGCGGTGAGGGTGGCGGCCATGACTCACCCCGCCTGTTCGCCGGCGAAGAGGTTGACGTCCTCGGGATCCGCGCAGATGCCGACCCGCTCGCCTGCGACCGGCCCGCGGCCGGCCGGGACCTCCAGGCGCAGCAGCGGCGCGGCCTTGCCGTCGATCCGCACACCCGCGCGGACCAGCGTGCCGACGTAGGTGGCGGTCTCGACCGTGCCGGTACAGAACCCATCGTCGGCGGCACAGGCCCGCAGCCGGCCCGGCTGCACAGCCACCTTCACCTCGGTACCCGTCGCGACGTCGTGGCGGCGGGCCTTGAGCAGGCCGCCGGAGTTGTCCAGGCGGACCAAGGTGTGCTCGCCGTCGTGCTGCTCGATACGGCCGGGAAGGAAGTTCGCCGCGCCCAGGAAGTCCGCGACAAACGGCGTCCTGGGCCGCTCGAACAACTCCCTGGGGGTGTCGAACTGCTCGATCAGACCATTGCGCATCACCGCGATCCGGTCCGACATCACCAGCGCCTCTTCCTGATCATGCGTCACATAGATGACGGTCAGGCCGAGTTCCTGCTGGATGGTCTTGATCTCCACCTGGAGCTGATCGCGCAGCTTCTTGTCCAGGGCGCCCAGCGGCTCGTCCATCAGGATGACCGGCGGACGGTAGACCAGCGCCCGGCACAGCGCGACACGCTGCTGCTGACCACCGGACAGCTCACGCGGCTTACGGCCGCCGAACCCGGACAGACCGGCGATCTCCAGGGTCTCCCCGACCCGTCGGCGGATCTCGTCCTTCGGCACACCACGCAGGGTGAGCGGGAAGGCGACGTTCTCCCGCACGGTCATATGCGGGAAGAGCAGGTACTGCTGGAAGACGAAGCCGAGGTTGCGCTTCTGCGGCGCGAGGCGGGTGACGTCGCGGCCGCCGACGGTGATGGTGCCGGAGTCCGGTTCACAGAACCCGGCGATCATCATCAACGTCGTCGTCTTGCCCGACCCCGACGAGCCGAGGAAGGTGACGAACTCCCCCGCCGCGATCTCCATCGACGCCTCGTCGACGGCGACCACATCGCCGTAGGTCTTGCGCAACGCCACTATCGACAGCGCCTTACCGGTCGCCGTGGCCGGCTTGCCGTCCGCCACCTTCACCGACGGTGCCGCGATACCGAATTCAGCCACGAGCCCACTCCAACCAGCGCTTGGTGACGGCCGACTCGTTCTTCAGCCACCAGTCGACATCCGCGTCGAAACCCTTGTCGTAATACCTCGGCGCACCCGCCAGCGCGTTGCGCTCATCCTCCGTGAGCCTCGCGTAAGCCACCGGGGACGACGGGTTCGACGGGAACGCCTTCGCCAGGGCGGCCTGGCTCTCCGCCCGCAGCGAGAAGTCCATCAACTGGTAGGCGTTGTCCACGTTCGCCGCACCCTTGGCGATGGCATAGCCCTGGAACTGGCGGCGCATACCGTTGAGCTGCCGCTCCACCGGGACACCCTGCTTCTGCAGGTCAGCGAGCCGGCCGTCCCAGACGGTGGACATCGTCACTTCCTGGCGGCTGAGCAGCACACCGGGCAGCGGGCCGCTGTCCCAGAACTTCTTGATGTCACCCCGCAGCCGCGTCAGCACCTTGAAGGCACGGTCCACATCCAGCGGATACAGCTTGTCCATCGGCACGCCGTCGGCCAGCAGCGCGAACTCCAGCTCCGGCAGGTCACCGTCCGGGTTGCACATCGAACGGCCGCCCTGGAACGCCTTGATGTCCCAGAAATCCGCCCACGACTCCGGCCTCTTGCCCCCGAACGCATCCGTCCGGTACGCCATACAGGCGCCGTAGAAGCTGCTGCCGACTGCGTGGTCGGTGATCTGGGCCTCGGGGATCTTCGCGCTCTTCACGCTCTTGACCCGGTCGAGGTCCAGCTTCTCCAACGCGTCCTGCTGGACGTACTTGGTGTGCGACATCATCGAGTTGTTGATCAGGTCGCACTGCGGGCGGCCCTGCTTGATCTGCGCCAGCAACGGAGCATCATCCAGGTTCAGCACCTTCACCTGGATACCGGTCTCCTGCGTGAACGGCGTGTAGATCGCCTTCTGCAGCGCCGCACCGTAGGAACCGCCACTGTCACGGACGACCACCGTCTTACTGCCCCTACCGCCGCTGTTGGCAGCGGACCGGCTGGTACCGGTACCGCAGCCGGAGAGGGCGGTCGCGGCGGCGACACCCGCAGTGACCCCGCCTATTCCTCGCAGGAACAGTCTGCGGTCTATTCGGGCATCTTTCATCGTGTGCCTCCTGGGTGGTGCCGGCCGTGGGAAAGGGAACGGCTGGGGACGTGGAAAGGGGGGTAGCTGGGATGGCGGGGTCTAGGGGCGGGGATCCGCCTCGTCTGATCCGGTGCCCAGACCGGGGGGCCGGAGGGTGCCGGCCGACGCGGCCGTGTCCGGGTCCCACGGGATGGCGAGGGCGGCGAGCTCGGCACCGGTGGCGACGGTGAGGCCGTGCATGCCGTAGAAGATCCGTCCGTCGGCCGGGGCGTGGACGGTGTGCTCCGTGCCGTCGGTCGGGTCGACGATGCGGCCGAGGAGGTCGCCCTCGGCGACTTCGCCGATGACGTCGGCGTCGAAGGAGAACTCCGGGAACCACAGGCCGGTGGCCTCGGCGGTGACGCCGGCGGACCAGACCCACTCGCGGATCGGTGCCGGAGTGGAACCGTCCTGGTCGAGCACGCCCAGATGGCGAAGTGCCCTCAGCAGGCCGTCGACACGGCGGAGGGCGGTGGCCTCGTCCCGTCGGCCGAGCTCGCCCACCTCTACGAGGACCGCTGAGATGTTCCGGCGGGCTGCGGCCGCGTGGCTGTTGCCGCCCTCGGGCGTCAACCCCAGGATGACGTCCTGGATGCCGAAGGAGCCTGCCAGTTCGGCCGTCACCTTGTCCAGGTCCGGGTCACCGGTGAGGCGGTAGCCGACGAAGTCCCGCAGGACCTGATCGATGCCGCCGCAGTGCAGGTCGATGTAGACGTCGGCGCCGTCGACCAGGTTCGCGAAGAGCCAGGCGGCCAGTCGCTCGGTGGGACCCCCGGCCGGGTCGCCGGGGAAGACACGGTTGAGGTTCACGCCGTCGACCGGGGAGACGTTGAGCCGGCCCTGGTAGACGGCGGGCGGGTTGGCGACCGGACAGATGATCACCTGCCCGCTCACCTCACCGGGCTCCAGCAGGTCAGCCAGGCGCACGGCGGCTTCGATGGGCGTGAACTCGCCGCCGTGCACACCGGCGGTGATGACGACCCGGGGACCCGGGCGGGTTCCGTTGACCAGGGTCACCGGGATGTCCGTGGTAAGGGTGCCGAGATCGGCCTGGACGGTGCCGCGCGCCTTGGTGCCGGGCAGGGCCCGAAGGGAGTCGACGCGGAGGGTGGCGTCCTGCATGGTCATGCCTCCGTACGGCCGACGGTGGACAGGAAGTCGATGGGCTGGGACGAGGCGCAGTCCAGCGCGAGGTCTGCGGCGATGTCACCGAAGGCGGGCGAAAGTTTGAAGCCGTGGCCGGAGAATCCAGCGAGGAGGATGACGTTCTCGGCGCCGGGCAGGGGGCCGACCAGGGGGCGGCTGCTCTCGGTGTAGCCCTCCATGTAGACGGAGAGGCGGGTGGGGTCCGGGTGCAGGTCGGGCAGGTATCGCCCGATCAGCTCGGAGAAGATCTCCAGCTCGTCCGGGCGCACCGTGCGGTCCAACTGGTTGGGGTCGTCGGCGAGCCGGTGCAGCGCGCGGGACAGTCCGAGCTTGACCGAGATGCCGTCCGGGGAGGGCAGGCCGTAGCAGTGGGTGGGAGCCGTGCGGATGAACGCCGGGCGCTCCTCGCCGAACCAGGCGTCGGGGGCGGTGGGTACGTACCAGGCGCTGACGAGGCGGCGGACTTCCACCTCCCAGGGCAGGTCGGGCAGCAGGTCGTTGACCCAGGGGCCGGGCGTGACGACGGCGGTGTCGAAGCGCTCGCTGCCGGAGTCGGTGCGGATCTCCACGCCGCCGGCGACAGGGACGATCTCGCGGACCGTGCTGTAGCGGTGGATCACGGCGCCCAGCTGCTCGGCGCGGCGGGCGGCGGTCTGGATCGTCAGCTCCGGGCGGATGAACCCGGCGCGGCGGTCGAGGACGGCCGCGTCGCCGTCCTCGATGCGGTACTGCGGGAAGCGCTTGGCGAGCGTCTCGGCGTCCAGTACCTCGTGGTCGAGGTCGTGCTCGGCGATGGACTCGAGGACGGTGGCCATCTGCTGCTGCTCGGTCGGCCCCATGAGCAGGCATCCGGTCAGGCGGCGCAGCTCGCGACCGGTCTCCTGCTGGAGCTGTTCCCAGAGGGCGTCCGCGTGCTTGAGGAGCGGAACGTAACGGGAGTCCTCGAAGTGCGCGCTGCGGAAGATCCGGGACTCGCCGCCGGCGGCACTGCGGTCGTGGCCGGGTGCGTAGCGGTCGTACCCGACGACGTCGGCGCCGCGGGCCGCCAGGCGCCAGGCGGACTGGCTGCCCATCGTTCCGACGCCGATCACCGCGACGCGCTTCCTGGCAGCTGACACAGGACTTTCCTTTCGTATCGCCGAGGCGCATGCTGAGCCATCGGCGTGAGGCTGTTCGATTCGAGATGGTTTGGGCGGGAGCCAGGTCCTTCCTGTGGACCTTCGGCTCATGACCGCCACGTCTCGCAGTCCGGCTCACTTCGGCGGGATCCCTTGAAGCGCCGTGCCACTATGTGGAATGCTGTGCTAGAATCTGGCACAGAGAATGACAGTGGGCTCAGAGGGGAGTCAAGAGGATGTCGAGCAGAATTTTTCGGAATTAACAGGGGGAAACCGGATGGAAATGAAGAGCGTCACCAGGTCGCTGCGGGTCCTGGAGGCGGTCGCCCAGCATCAGCCCGTGACCGTGGGGGAGTTGACGAAGATCTTCGGGCTGCCGAAGTCCACCCTGCAGCGCACCCTGGTCACACTGGCGGAGGCCGGCTGGCTGCGCGCCAACCGCAAGGACACCACCCGCTGGGAGATCGGCGCCCGCGTCCTGGCCGTACGCCCGGCCGCCCTGCAGGGTTCCAGCCTGTTCGCAGCCGCACGTGAACCCATGGTCCGGCTCCGCGACGCGGTGAACGAGACCATCCACCTGTCGGTACCGGACGCTCTGCAGTGCATGGTCGTGGTGGACCGCGTCGACTGCGATCAGGCGGTACGCACCTTCCACACGATCGGCGACACCTCTCCCCTGCACGCCACCGCCGTCGGACGCGCAGTCCTCGCCCACCTTCCGAGGCGTGACGTCGACGAACTCATCACGGCAGGACTGGAGCGGTTCAGCGACACGACCCCCGTCGAGTCCGACGAGCTGCGCGCCGACCTGGACCGGATCCGCACCGACGGCTACGCGGTCAACCGCAACCAGTACCGGCCGGGTGTCTGCGCTGTCGCCGCCGCCGTGCTCGACGAGGAAGGCAGCCCGCTGGCAGCCGTGGCCGTCTCCATGCCCGAGGCGCGGTACGACGGTGAGCGGACGCCGAAGTGGGGCCGGCTCGTTGCCGACACCGCCGCGGAGATCTCACAGCGTCGCCTGGGCGCCTGAGCGGCAGACGGCCCGCAGGCCGTCGACCGAGGGCCGGCTCACACCCGTAGCGTGCCAACCCGCCCACAGCCTCGCGTCAGGGCAAC